>JAHJDS010000035.1 GCA_018812395.1 Pseudomonadota bacterium | reverse complement strand
GGCGGGACCTTCGGCACGGCCCTGTCCCACCGCTTTTCGGCCCACGGCCTGGGCGTAAGGCTGTGGGTCCACCAACCGGAAATCCGCCGGCAGATCGTCGAGGAGCGCGAGAACAAGACCTATTTGCCGGGCTTCAAACTGGCCGAATCGCTCCGGGCCACCACCGACCTGGCCGAGGCCCTGGCCGACCCCCAAGTGGTGCTGATGGTCGTGCCGTCCCACGTCTTCCGGTCGGTCCTGGTCCGGATGCGCCCCCACCTGCCCCGGCCGCTGCCCGTCATCAGCGCGGCCAAGGGCATCGAGAACGACTCCCTGCTGACCATGGTCCAGGTCATGGAACAGGAGCTGGACGAATCCTTTCACGGATTGCTCGGCTGCCTGTCCGGGCCCAGCTTCGCCAAGGAATTGGCCGCCGAGGTGCCCACGGCGGTCACCCTGGCCACCCGGGTGCCGTCGCTCACCAAACGGCTGCAGGGCATCCTGGCCGTACCCCGGTTTCGGATCTACGCCTCGGGCGACGTCACCGGTCTCGAGCTGGGCGGGGCCCTCAAAAATGTCATCGCCATCGCCGCCGGCATGGTCGTCGGCCTGCAACTGGGCCGCAACGCCTTGGCCGCCCTGATCACCCGGGGCCTGGCCGAGATGAGCCGCCTGACCCGGGCCATGGGCGGCCGGATGAAGACCATGGGCGGCCTGGCCGGCATCGGCGACCTGGTGTTGACCTGCACCAGCACCATGTCCCGCAACCACACCGTCGGCGTCAGGCTGGCCCAGGGCGAGAGCCTCGACGACATCCTGGCCTCGATGACCAACGTGGCCGAGGGGGTCAAGACCACCAAGTCGGTCTTTGATCTCTCCCGGCAAAGGGGCGTCGAGATGCCCATCTGCGAGCAGGTGTACGCCATTTTGTACCAGGGCAAGCCGCCCCTCCAGGGCCTGATCGACCTCATGTCCCGGGAGTTGAAGGAGGAGTTTTATTGATACCACCGGTCTGGCACCGATCCAGCCCGGTTGATTAATCCACATCCCACACCGGCGGAAATTTATCGGTGTCAAGCCCGGATGATATAAGATTTCCGGCCCCTCCCCAAGGATACGACCTGCGCCTCGCCGGCCCTAAAGACTTGGCCGCGATCGACGACCTGATGCGGGACTACTTTAGGGAGTTAGGCCTGGAAATGGACGCCGAGGGCCTGGACAGAGACCTGGCAGACCTCGCCGAGGGCTACCAGGCGGGCGGCCTGCTATTGCTCACCCATGAGGGACGTGCGGTGGGATGCCTTGGGCTTCGCCGCCTCGGTTCAAGGGTGGGCGAGATAAAGAGGATGTACCTTCGGCCCGCACATCGCGGGCGCGGCTTGGGAAAGCTGCTCCTGGAATGCGCCCTGCTGATGGCCAAAGCCGTCGGTTTTTCCCGATTAATGCTGGACACGCGTCAGGACCTGACAGCGGCCAACTCCCTGTACGAACGGTTCGGCTTTATGGACACCGCCGATTACAATCAAAACCCCCGAGCCGAGCGGTTCATGGCGCTGGATTTGGAGTGACAAGACCGCCGGGCGATAAATCGTGATCAGCAATCACTTTGATCCACATCTGGCTTAAACAACCTCATTTGATCCGGCCCCTGAAACGAGACTCTTTATTCCAAGTCGTGTCCGTGATATAAATATATAGAGCGTTGCAAAAAGCTCTTAGAAAGCACGAACGGTAACGCCGGGCCCCGGGCGTCCGGCGCTAAAAATAGTTTTGTGGAGAACCACATGGGCTTCGTTTTCGGGCCCGTCCCCTCCCGCCGATTGGGGGCGAGCCTCGGGGTGGACCTTTTTCCCGAAAAAATATGCAGTCTGAACTGCGTCTACTGCCAACTGGGCCCCACCCCCGACCCCACCACAACGCGCCGGTCGACCGTCGATCCGTCGGCGGTGGCGGCCGAGGTCCGCGATCGACTGGCCGAGCTTGACCGGCCGCCCGATTTCTTGACCCTGTCCGGGTCGGGCGAGCCGACCCTGTCCCTGGAGCTGGGGGAGGTCATCGCCGGTCTCGGGGACGTGACCGACGTTCCGGTGGCCGTGCTGACCAACGGCACCCTGCTCTCGGAGGCGGCGGTTCGGGCCGAGTTGACCCGGGCCGATCTGGTGGTCCCCTCCCTGGACGCGGTCTCTGACGAAAAATTCCGACAGGTCAACCGGCCCCATGGCTCGCTGACCGCGGCCGGTCATGTCCAAGGCCTGGAAAAATTCGCCGCGACCCATCCGGGTAGGTGGTGGCTGGAAATATTGCTGGTGGCCGGCCTGAACGATTCCCCGGACGAACTGGACCGCCTGGCCGCGGTCATTCGCGGCTTGCGGCCGGAGAAGGTCCATTTGAACACCGTCGTCCGGCCGGGGGCGGTAAAGGGCCTTCGGGGTCTGAGTGACGACGAACTGACAGCCGCGGCCGACCGTCTGGACTACCCCTGCGATCTGGCCGGGCGCCCGGCCAGTGACAAAAAAATTCACCGGGGGTCGGTGGACCCGGCGGAGCTGCTGGCCATGATAAAGAGACGCCCGGTCACCGCGGCCGACGCGGCCCAGAGCCTCCGAATCGAGCCCGAGGTCGCTTTGCAGGGGTTCCAGGTCCTGGTGGCCGAGGGTCGGGCCGTGGCCGAGACTCTTGATTTAGAGACCTACTACCGGTTCGTGAACGGACGTTGAGCCGGAAGCAACCCTCTCGGCCGGGTCGGCCGACCGAGAAATGGACGATAACCATGAATTACGGCCCTGACCAGCCGCGACCAGATACTCCAGGCGGACCCGACCGGCCCGCCCGCCAAAAAGGCGGGCCGGTCAGGGGACGTCCGGGGGACCGGGCCGCGGTCCGGGACAGCCACGGGGCGCCGCGGTCATGAGTGCTGCTTTTCGACTGGGAATCGACGTCGGCTCGGTGTCGATCAACACGGTGTTGATCGACCAGGGCGGCCGGGTCGTTTTCGAGGACTACACCCGGACCCAAGGCAGACCCCTGGCCGCGGTGGCCGACGTCCTGGACCGGCTGCCGATCGAGGCTGACCGGATCATCGGAGTGGCCGTCACCGGCGTCGGCGGCCAGCGGGTGGCGGAGCTTCTGGGCGGAAAGTTCGTCAACGAGGTCATTGCCCTGACCCGGGGCGCGGCCCACGTCTACCCGTTGGCGGCGACGATCATCGATCTGGGCGGCGAGGACGCCAAGCTGGTCCTGACCGCGCCGGGTCCGGACGGTGGCCTGCAAATCAGCGACTTTGCCATGAACTCGATGTGCGCCGCGGGCACGGGCTCGTTTTTGGACCAGCAGGCCCACCGCCTCGGCCTGACCATCGAGGACTTCGGGGCCGTGGCGCTTGGGTCCGAGGAGCCTCCCCGCATCGCCGGCCGATGCACCGTGTTCGCCAAGACGGACATGATCCACCTCCAGCAGGAGGCCACGCCGGACTACGACATCGTGGCCGGGCTGTGCTTCGCCCTGGCCCGCAACCTCAAGAGCAATATCGGCCAGGGCAAAACCACTGGGCCGCCGGTGGTCTTCGCCGGCGGCGTGGCCCACAACCCGGGCGTCCGGCGGGCCCTAATCGAGGTGTTGGGCCTCGGGGAGGACGAGCTGATCGTCCCGGACCACTTCACGTCCCTGCCGGCCATCGGCGCGGTCCTGGAAAACTCCGACGCCCGGACGGACTACGCCTTTCCCGGCTCGGAACCCATTCGCCGCCGCCTGGCCTCGGGGCAAAAAATCACCGAACGCCTGGCGCCGCTCAGGCTGGGCGAACATCACGCCGCCACGGATGAGGTCGACTTGATCGTACCCGACGGCCCCTTGCGGGGCTACGTCGGCCTTGACGTCGGCTCGATCTCGACCAACGTGGCGGTCATCGACAAGGCGGGCCGACTGCTGGCCCGGCAGTACCTGATGACCGCCGGCCGGCCGTTGGAGGCGGTGAAAGAGGGGTTGCGGCGGGTCGGGGCCGAGATCGGCGATCGACTCGAGGTCCTGGGGGTCTGCACCACCGGCTCGGGCCGCTACCTCATCGGTGACTTTGTCGGGGCCGATCTGATCAAGAACGAGATCACCGCCCAGGCCACCGGTGCCCTGGCCCTGGACCCGGCGGTGGACACCATCTTCGAGATCGGCGGCCAGGACTCGAAATACATCTCCCTCGAAAACGGGGCCATCGTCGACTTCACCATGAACAAGGTCTGCGCCGCGGGCACCGGCTCCTTTCTCGAGGAGCAGGCCGAGAAGCTGGGCATCGCCATCAAAGAGGAGTTCGGCGAGCTGGCCCTGGCCGCCCCGGCCCCGGTCCGGATGGGCGAGCGCTGCACCGTGTTCATGGAGTCCGATCTGGTGGCCCACCAGGCCCGGGGCGCCGAGACCCCCGACCTGGTGGCCGGCCTGTCCTACGCCATCGTCCACAACTACCTCAACAAGGTCGTCGAGGACCGCCGCGTCGGCCAAAAGATCTTCTACCAGGGGGCCACGGCCAAGAACGCCGGTATCGTCGCCGCCTTCGAGGCCGTGATTGGCCGGCCGATCATCGTGCCGCCCCACTGCGACGTGACCGGGGCCATCGGCGCCGCCCGACTGGCCCAGCAGGAACGGACCTGGGAGATGAGCAAATTCAAGGGGTTCGGCCTGGGCGAGGTGGATTACCGGATCACCTCCTTCTACTGCCCGGGCTGCGAGAACCGCTGCCAGGTGCGCCAGGTCAAGGTCGTTGACGAGCCCCGGCCCCTGTTTTACGGCTCGCGGTGCGAAAAGTACGAGCGCCAGGGCCGCCACGTCGCCTCGAACCTGCCCGATCTTGTCCAGGAACGGGAGGACCTTCTCACTTCCTACCTGACCCAAATCCCCGACCGCCGGAAACGGGGCGTTGTCGGCGTGCCCCGGGCCATGTTCTTCAAGGAACTCCTGCCCTTCTTCGGCGTGTTCCTGAACGAGCTGGGCTTCGAGGTCGTCCTCTCGCCGCCGACCCACAAGGGAATCATCCACGCCGGGGTCGAGGCCGTGGTCAACGAACCCTGCTTTCCGATCAAGGTCGCCCACGGTCACGTCCTGAGCCTTTTATCGGACGGCTTGAAAAAGATTTTCGTGCCCCACGTCCTGAACATGCCCCGGGCCAGGGCCGAGATGGAGCTGGCCTCGCTGTGTCCCTATGCCCAGACCCTGTGTTACGTCCTGCCCTCGGGTGTGAGGTTCGACGACTACCAGGCCGAACTGATCCAGGGGCCGCTGGATTTCAGTGTTTCCCGCAGAAAACTCGTGCGCCTGGCCAGACCTCTGGCCCGGAGGCTGGGCGCCCCGGGGCGGCTGGCCGGCCGGGCGGTCGAGGCCGGTCTGACGGCCTACGACGACTTCCGGCGAAAAATCCTGGACCGGGGCCGCGCCGTCCTGGACCGGATGACCGACGACGACCTCGGCCTGGTCATTGTCAGCCGGCCGTACAACGGCATGGACCCGGGGCTGAACCTGGGCCTGCCCCGCAAGATGGGCGAGTTGGGCGTGTACGCCATCCCCATGGATTTCCTGGACCTGGACGCCCGAACGGACGTCGACGAATTAAAAGACATGTACTGGCGTTTCGGCCAGAAGATCCTGGCCGCGGCCGAGATCATCAAGGGCGATCCCCGCCTGTACGGGGTGTTCATCACCAACTTCGGGTGCGGCCCGGACTCGTTCATTCACCACTTCTTCCGGGACAAGATGCGCCAAAAACCCAGCCTGGACATCGAGGTGGACGAGCACTCGGCCGACGTCGGGGCGGTGACCCGGCTCGAGGCCTTTCTGGACTCGATCAAGAACGCTCAAAAAAAGCCGCCGGCCCCGACCCGGATCATCGTCCGCAACGCCTCGACCAAGAGTCGCCGGCTGTTCATCCCGCCCATGACCGATCACGGCCGGGCCGTGGCCGCCGCCTTCCGGGCCTGCGGCGTCCCGGCCGAGATGCTGCCCGACTCGGACCAGGAGACCCTCCGCCTCGGCCGGCGCTTTACCTCCGGCCGGGAATGCTACCCCTGCGCCCTGACCACCGGCGATATGCTCCGCAAGATGCTCGACCCGGACACCGACCGCGACCAAGTGGCCTTTTTCATGCCCTCCGGCCTGGGACCGTGTCGCTTCGGCCAGTACCACCGCTATCACCGCCTGGTCCTGGACGAGGCCGGTTTCGCCGACGTGCCCATCTTCGCCCCGGACCAGTCGGACCGGATGTACCAGGAGTTGGACGTCGAGGGCGGCGACGGCTTCACCCGGCTGGGCTGGAACGCGGTCGTGGCCGTGGACATGATCCAGAAGCTGCAGCTCCAAATCCGGCCCCGCGAGTTGAGTCCCGGCCAAACCGACCGGGTCTACGCCCGATGCCTCGAACAGATCAGCCGGACCATCGAGGACCGGGGGGATCTGGTCGAGACCCTGACCCGCTGCCGCCGGGCCTTCGAGGCCATACCCCTCGAGCCGGCCAACAATCGCCCCGTGGTCGGGGTGGTGGGCGAGATCTACACCCGGGCCAACCCTTTTGCCAACGGCGAGATCGTCCGCCGCCTCGAGGCCCAGGGGGCCACGGTCTGGCTGCCGCCCATCTCCGAGTGGATCCACTACGTCTCCTTTGAGGCCAAGGGCCGGGCCGTCAGTCTGGGCCGGTGGAAGGCCTGGCTGCGGCTGATGATCGAGACCCACATTCAAGAAAAAGACGAGCGCGCCTTGCAGGAGTTGTTCCAGGGGACGATCGCCAATCTCGATGAGCCTCGCACCGGTGAGGTCCTCGACCTGGCCGCCCCGTGGATCGATCCCGCCTTCAAGGGAGAGACCTGCCTGAGCGTGGGCAAGAGTTTGGATTTTTTGGGTAAGGGCGCGGCCGGCATCGTCAGCGTCGTGCCCTTCACCTGCATGCCCGGCACCATCGTCGACGCGGTGATAAAGAGGCTTCGGACCCAGACCGGCGGCTGGCCGTTTTTGAACCTGGCCTGCGACGGACAGGAAGAAGTGGCCACCACCACCCGAATCGAGGCCTTCATGCACCAGGTCCACGACAACCAGCGTCGCCGGGCACGGGAGAGATGATGAAAAAAATGATGATCAACGCCGCAGCCCCCGAGGAATTGCGCGTGGCCACGGTGGTGGACGGACGGCTGTTCGAGTTCCACACCGAATCGGCCTCCCGGCAACAGACCACCGGCAACATCTACAAGGTCAAGGTGGTCAACGTCGAGCCGAGCCTCCAGGCCTCCTTCGTGGACATCGGGACCGAAAAGAACGCCTTCCTCCAGATGGACGAGATACCCCCCGAGTACTTCCAGGGGCCGGCCGACGTGGTCAATCAGCCCCATCCGCCGATCCAGAAGGTCATCCGCCGCAATCAGGAGATCCTGGTCCAGGTGACCAAGGAGCAGACCGAGGTCAAGGGGGCCTCGGTGACGACCTACCTCAGTCTGCCGGGCCAGTTTCTGGTGCTCATGCCGGGACGGGAGGCCCGGGGCGTGTCCCGCCAGATCGCGGACGAAGACGAGCGCCTCCGCCTCAAGCGCATCCTGGGCGAACTCAAGGTCCCCGAGGGCGTCGGCGTCATCGCTCGGACCGCCGCCCAGGGCCGGTCCAAGACGGACATCGTCCGCAACTACAAATACCTCCTGCGGCTGTGGGAGGATTTGCGTAAAAAGGGCGTCGAGGCCACCCCGCCGGCGGTGATCTACAAGGACGAGGACCTGCCCCTGAGGGTGCTCCGGGACTTTTACTCCTCCGACGTCGACGAGATCCTGGTCGACGATTCCGAGGTCTTCGAGCGCATCAAGTGCTTCGTCCACCTGTACAGCCCTCAAAAGGGAGCCATGGTCAAGCTCCACAAGGAGCCCAAGCCCATCTTCTCCCGGTATCAGATCGAGGAGCAGATCGAGTCCATCTACCGCAGCCGCGTCGAGCTGCCCTCGGGCGGCGGGATCGTCATCGACTCCACCGAGGCCCTGGTGGCGGTGGACGTCAACTCGGGCAAGGCCACCAAGGGCAAGAAGATCGAGGACACGGCCTATCAGACCAACCTCGAGGCGGCCGAGGAGGTGGCCCGGCAGCTTCGCCTGCGGGACCTGGGCGGCCTGATCGTCATCGACTTCATCGACATGCGGGAAAAAAAGCACCAGTCCGAGGTCATTCGCCGCCTCAAAGAGGAGCTTAA
This sequence comes from Pseudomonadota bacterium, assembly GCA_018812395.1. Taxonomy (GTDB): domain Bacteria; phylum Desulfobacterota; class Desulfarculia; order Desulfarculales; family JAHJDS01; genus JAHJDS01. Next base: position 12,854 of record JAHJDS010000035.1, on the reverse strand, counting down.
GCGGGACAAGGCCAAGACCGCGGTGGGCCGCATCTCCCGCTTCGGGATGCTCGAGATGAGCCGGCAGCGGATCCGGCCGTCCATCGAGTTCGGCACTTTCGAGACTTGTCCGGCCTGCAACGGCCTGGGCCGGGTGCGCTCGGTCGAGCCGACCGCCCTGGGCCATCTGCGAACGATCCAGAAGAGGCTGGTCAAGGGCAACATCGACCTGGTCACGGCGGTGTTTCCGCCCGAGGTGGCGGCCTACCTGCTCAACCTCAAGCGGCGCGAGCTGGCCGAGATGGAGCGGCGGCACCAGGCCCGGATCGAGGTCCAGGCCGAGCCGGGCCTGCATCGCTCCGAATCGAAGATCGACTACCAGCGCCGACCGCCGGTTGTCCCCTCATAATCCCGGGTGCCACTCGCCGCCCGAGTGATTCGCGTTGAACGGTGGGGGTGAACGGACTCTACGTCCGCGCTCGCCGCCTCCACTCCGTTTCGGCTCCGCCGTACATGGGGAAAGTGGGCGTCGCCCCACACATTGAACTAGTACGTTTACCAAAGGCCCGAACCAGGTGGCGCGCCCGGCCGCTCTCACAAAAAGCGAGCCGAGGCTCACCGACCGCTTGCCCCGGGCACGGACTAAAGAATATTCAAATTATCGATGGCGGCCCAGTCAACGTCGCGGTCTGGGATGCGGAGCCGCACGGGCATGCTCGCGATCTAATTACGACCACGCCGTAGTAACGGAAAATGGCGGGGCACAGCCCCAGCCCGCGGGGCGGAAAACACCTACGCTTCGGACACAACTCCTTAGTGCAAAAAAGGCCGGCCCGCTTTTTTCGTGAGCGGACCGGCCTTTTCGAACGGGAATACTGCGGCGAGGTTCTATGACTCCCGCTAGGTCGCCGCGGCGAACTGTAAGGTCATGGACCGCAGGTGATACCCCTTGGCCGCAAAGGTGAAGGCCTGCTCCAGCTTGGTCGGTTTGGTCAGGCAGACCTTGGTCATATAGGCCCAGAAGGCTCGGCGGCCGCGTTCGCGAATGCCCAGCCGCCACAGTATCCTCAGGCCGACGGCCAGTTGGGCGGGAGTGATGGCTTGACGGAGGCTGCTTCGTCCTTTCTGAACCAGACCGTGCTGTTTGAGATAGGTCAGCACCCGGCGATAGTAGCTCCGGGGATCGTACAGTTGCCGGAGCAGGGATTTGTAGCCCTCGATCAGAATGTCCCGGCCCATCTTGGGAATGAAGTTCAGGGCGCCCTCGTCCATGGCGTTGTCGCCCGAAGGCAGGGAGGCCACCAGGCGGTCCTCGGCCCGCAGCCGTTCGTAGAGGCGGGTGCCCGGGCCGGCCGACAACAGGCCGACCATGGCCGTCGGGATGCCGGCCTGCTCGATGAACCGGGCCTGATCCTCGAAGATGGACGGCGTGTCGGCGTCAAAGCCGACGATAAATCCGGCCTTGACGTCCAGGCCATAGCCCTGAATGGTCTTGACCGCATCCACCAGATCCACGCGCTGGTTCTGGAGCTTGTTGCACTCCTTGAGCGAGTCCAGGGACGGGCTCTCGATGCCCACGAAGACCGTGTCCACGCCCGCCGCGGCCATCAGCGACAGCATCTCGGTGTCCTCGGCCAGGTTGACGCTGGCCTCGATGCCGAAGCTGAACGGGTGGCCGTGGTCCTTTTGCCAGGCCAGGATGGCCTCGAGCAGGGCCTTGGCCTTGCCCTTGTGGCCAATGAAATTGTCGTCCACGATGTCCACCGCGCCCCGCCAGTCGTGGCGGAAAAGCGAATCCAGCTCGGCGATCGCCTGGGAAGGGCCCTTGTAACGCGGCCGCCGCCCCAGGTAGGCCACGATGTCACAGAACTCGCAGTCAAAGGGACAGCCCCGGGAGAACTGGACCGGCATGCTGTGGTACTTATCGAAATCGACCAGTTCCCACATGGGCGTCGGGGAAACATCCAACTCGGGATGGTCCGGGGACTCGTAAACGCTTTTCGGTTGACCCTTCTTCAGGTCGTCCAGGAAGACGGGCATCAACTCCTCGGCCTCGCCCACCAGGCAGTGGTCGATCAACTCCCGGTGGGAGTGCCGAAACAAGGGGCCGCCGCCCACGATCTTGACCCCGGCCGTCCGGCAGCGGCCGATGACCTCCCGGGTCGACTCCTGCTGGACCACCATGGCGCTGACCAGGACCAGGTCGGCCCAGGCCAGGTGATCGTCGGTCAGGGTCTCGATGTTCTCGTCAACAAGCCTCTGGCTCCAGTCCGGGGGCAGCATCGCCGCCACGGTCAACAGACCCAACGGCGGCTGGACCGCTTTCTTGCGGGTGAAATGCAGGGCGCGCCGGAAGCTCCAAAAGGTTTCGGGAAACCGGGGATAGACCAGCAGGGCGTTCATCTTCTTCGTCCTCCTCCAGTCAGGACAATTCATCTGTCTCGCTACAAACTCGGATGGATACTCCGGGCTAGGACTCTTGGGACTAATTGTCCGCGGCGGCGACCGGGCCGTCACCCTCGGCCTCGATCCAGACCGAGTGATCGACCAGCCCGAACTTCTTGCAGGCCGGCACCAAACTCTGGCCCACGGGGCTGCCGAAAGTCGGCGGGTTCGAGTCGGTGTCCCACAGCAACGTGAGGCCCATGTCACCGGGCGCGGTCACCCCGACATAGGCCGTGACCTTTTCCAAACCAGGCACCTCGCTGAGGCCGTCCAACAAAAGCTCAAGCTGGGGCCCGACCCGGTGGAGTTGGTCGATGGCCACTCGCAGCCTGATGTTCTCCATCCATTTCATCGGTCATGCCTCCGGGGGTGTCACGGTTCCCCCCTGGCAAGGGCACAATTCGTGCCGGAAACTAAGTGGGGTGATATCAGGTACTTATGAAAAAGACCACCGCTGTCTGCCAAATAAGACGGAAATGACTGGCATATGTGACGGACGGCGAGTAAACTCTCATATAAGACGGAAAATATTCACCCCGGACCGAAGACCATGACCATCAACCACAACGAGTTCTTTCGCCAGGCCACCCTCCGCATCTGCGGCCGCCTGGGCATGGACAAGGCCCTGCACGACGCCTTTACGCACATCAGGCAGTTCATCCCGGCCGAAGCGATGCACCTCTACATCTACGACGCCGGATCCGGGGTCCTCAAGACGGTGGCCTCGGCCGACGCCGAGGGTGGCCGGACGCTCGAGGTCCAGACCGGTCTGCCGGCCGCGGCTCGTCAGCGGCTGGAGAGCGAGGGGGTGCCCTACGTCTGGATCATCAACGACATGGCCGAGGACGAGATCGGGGCCCTGGTGGCCGACTCGCTCAACCTCACCGGCAGTTCGGGACTGGTGATGATGCTTCGGCTGGAAGGAGAGGACCTGGGGGCGGTGTTCGTCAGCGCTCCGGGTCGGGATCAGTTCACCGAGGAGCACGGCCGGCTGCTCAGTACGCTCAACGAGCCCTTTGCGGTGGCCCTGTCCAACTGCCTTCGGTTCGCCGAGGTCAGTCGTCTCCGAGAGTTGCTGGACGATGATTACCAGTATTTGCAGGAAGAGCTGCGCCGCATGGCCGGGGACCAGATCATCGGGGACGATTTCGGCCTCAAGGGCGTCATGGAACTGGTGCGGCAGGTGGCCCCACTGAACAGCCCGGTCCTGCTCCTGGGCGAGACCGGAACGGGCAAGGAATTGATCGCCGTGGCCATCCACAACTGGTCACCCCGCCGGGACGGCCCGTTCATCAAGGTCAACTGCGGGGCCATCCCGGCCACGATCATGGACAGCGAGTTGTTCGGTCACGAGAAAGGGGCCTTCACCGGCGCCCATGCTCTCAAGCGGGGCCGCTTCGAGCGGGCCGACGGGGGCACTATCTTTTTAGACGAGATCGGCGAACTCTCCCCGGAGGCCCAGATCAGGCTGCTGCGGGTCTTGCAGGAAAAGGAGATCGAACGGGTGGGCGGGACGCGGCCGATCAAGACCGACCTCCGGGTCATCGCCGCCACCCACCGCAACCTGGAGGCCATGGTCCGGGAGGGGCGTTTTCGAGAGGACCTCTATTTCCGGCTCCGCGTCTTTCCGATCGTCATCCCGCCCCTGAGAGAGCGCCTGGCGGACATCCCGGTCCTGGTCCATCACTTCATTCAGAAGAAGTCACGGGAGCTGGGCTTGCCGGTCGTCTCGACCCTGGCCCCGGGCGCCATTGACCGCCTGATGGACTATCACTGGCCGGGCAACGTCCGGGAGCTGGAAAACGCCGTGGAACGGGCCATCATCCTCAGTCAGGGTAAGCCCTTGACGTGGCATGATCTGGTCCCCATTGGACGGCCCGCCGAAAGCGAGGGGCATCTTGACGAGGATCTGGATCTGACCCTGGACGAGGTCAACGCCCGGCACATCCGTCGGGTGCTGGCCAAGACAGGCGGCCGGATAGAGGGGGACAAGGGCGCGGCCCACATGCTGGGCCTTAACCCGGCCACACTCCGGAACCGGATGAAGAAGCTGGGCATCCCCTTTGGCCGCAAGGCCGCCCCCTGATCTTCGTGATCGCGGGTTGAAGGCACCGGGGGTTTAGACCCGAAGCGTCGGAGCAACCAAGGGCCGTCCTTCATTGAGAACCAGTCAGGAGGGGGTATGGACTATTTGCAGATGACATCGCCGTGCGGCATAGACTGCTTCAACTGCCCGCTGCACGCCGCGGTTGACAATGAAAACCTGCGGCAGATGATCGCCGAGAGAATGGGCGTCACGCCCGACGTGGCCCAATGCCCGGGCTGTCGCAGCGCCAAGGGCAACATGCCCTTCCTGGGCTGGACCGAGCCCTGCCCCCAATACACCTGCGCCAACGACAAAGGATTCGACTTCTGCCACGAGTGTGGCGACTTTCCCTGCCACTGGCTGCACCCGTCGGCCTTTCGCGCCGACACCGTGCCCCACAACTACAAGCTCTACAACCTGTTGCTCATTCAGAAAATGGGCGTGGACGACTGGGCCGGAAGCGAGGCCAAGGGCGTCAGGGAAACATACTTTACCGGCGACCACCCGATCCTGCAGACCGCCAAAAAGGAAATGGACAACAACTAAGCGGGAAGCCCCACAGGGTGGGAAGCCCCACAGGCATGCTTCGCGACGAACATCTGACTAGGTCGTCCCTTGGTCGTCCGCACTTACCGGCGCCACTACGTCGGCGCCTGCTTCTTACCGGGTGGAGCTGAGGGCGGCAGGGGCCGCATTTTCCATTCAGGGAATAGCGCCGCCCGAAGAACCCCCTGAATCAAGTTTATCACGCTGAAAGCCAGTCCGAGGTTCCCTCTCCCTGTTCAGGGAGAGGGGGCTTCTTCCTGTGTTCCCTTTGGCGGATCTGTGACGGGGATCGGGTGTCGAGGACTGCCGGTTGGGGCCATGGGGTTCACGTGTCCGGTTAAGGCCGGGAAAAATTCACATCTTCAGGTCTTCAGGCGGATGGTGTCATTTTTTTCTTGATTTCTAAAAACAAGTGTGCTATAGTTACATTAACGAACAAAGATCATGCCTGGTCGCACAATAGGGGACGCGAATAGGGTCTTGATGTCGCCGAACTGGACGAATGGCTTAAGTCTGGAAGGTCGGTCAGGACGACGGCTGGCGTAACCATGGTCCCGAAGGCCTTTCTGCGGGAAAGGCCAGTAACGGTCTCTTAGGTGCGTGTCGGAGAGATGCTCCGACAGAATCTGAGTAAGAACTGGCGGGCCATATCTGCCCGCCAGCCGTGGTTGCTAAAGAGGCGGCGACGGAAGACTCCAAAACCAAAGGAGGGGGTTATGAAACGGAGGACGATCATCGGGGCGCTTGTGGGGGCAATTTTTCTTTTAGGTTCGATTGCCGCCATAACCGAAAGCAGTGGTGCTCCTAAGACCGCCGGGGGCGTGGTGAAGGCGAAGATAACCATCAAGGATAGAAAAACGGGGAAGTCTCATACATTTTTAGAGGTCATCAAAGTTCCGGCCCACCCGTTCAACAAAAGTCTTCTTTCTGCCAAGCGGCTTCAGATGAAGGGCAGAACGCAAGTGTGCGATGAGGTATGTAAAACAATGTGTTATGGAAATAATCCCCAGAGTGGAGACTGGGCGTGCTATTTGTCATGTCGTTGGCATTGCAGGCCGGCCATGGGGGGAGATCCCAGAAAAAAAATAAAGGCCATTCAGGTCTTGATTGAAGTTGAGTAAGAAAAACCCAAGGGCTAAGAAGCAACTATCAGAGCACAACACGGGGATTTCGGGTCTGCCTTATCCCTTTAATCACTTCGAAGTTTCCAGCGACTGCGTCTCCGAAATCTCCCTGGCCACTTTATCCGCCGCCGCGGCTGGGTCGGCCGCGTCGCGGATGGGGCGGCCGATGACCAGGTAATCGGCCCCGGCCTCGATCGCCTTTTTCGGCGTCATGACCCGGGCCTGGTCGTCGCCCTCCACCAGGGTCCACTCCGGCCGAATCCCCGGGGTAACGATCACCATCTCCGGCCCGACAATCTCCCGGACCTTCTACCGTCGGCGCTCCGGCAGGCAGCGCACCCGGCACTTCAGCCGGGTGAAACAGGCCTTCCGGCAACATTTGGCGCACTGCCGGTGCTTGATGACCATCACCCCGCAGGGGCCGATCATCACGCAGCGCGACATGGGGGCGCATTGCCGCGGCGAGAAGCAGGACTTGGTGAACGAATAATCGTCCCAACACACCTTGGCGCAGACCGGGCGGCAGACCTTCCGGGCGACACAGGTCTTGACCCGGACACACGGGGCCTGGGCCACGACCCCGTCCCGATCCCGGACCGGACCGACGTCGGGCGTTTCGTTTTTTGGGCCCACAGACGAGGCCGTCGCCGCCAGCGGGACCAACAACAGCGCCAGGGCCGCCAGGAACACCATCAGCCTTTTGGACATAAATCCCTCCTGAGAAGCCTGATCGAAATCAGGTTGGTCGGTTCGGTCTCCAGGACACTGATGTCCTGGAAACCGAAGGTTCAGACCGTCACCCGTCAATAAATCTTACTCCGGCCTGCCGGGTGACAGGGCCACCTCGATCTCACGAGCCACCCGGTCGGCCGCCCGTCCCGGGTCGTCGGCGTCGCGGATGGGGCGGCCGATGACTAGGTAATCGGCCCCGGCCTCGATCGCCTTTTTAGGCGTCATCACCCGGGCCTGGTCGTCGCCCTCCACCAGGGTCCACTCCGGCCGAATCCCCGGGGTGACGATCACCATCTCCGGTCCGACCATCTCCCGGACCGCCTCCGCCTCCCGGGCCGAGCAGACCACCCCGCCGCAGCCGGACTCCTTGGCCCGGGCGGCCCGCATGGCCACCAGGACCGACGGATCGGCCAGTTCCTCCCGGTAGCCCAACTCGATCAGGGCCGCTTCGTCGAGACTGGTCAGGACCGTCACCGCCAGCACGGTCAGGCCGGATTGCCGCGCCTGGGTGATCCAGTCGCCCAGGCCCACCAGGGCCTCGGCGTGAACCGTCACGAACCTGACCCCCAGGCTCGCGGCCGACCGGAGGGCCCTCCCCGCCGTGGCCGGGATGTCGTGGAGCTTCAAATCCAGAAAAATCCGGCCCGGCCCGGCCAGATCATTGACCATGGCCAGCACGGCCGGCCCCTCGGCGATGAACAGTTCCAGGCCGACCTTGAACAGGCCGACCTTGTCCGCCAGGCGCTCGATCAGGCCCCGGGCCGCGGCCCGGTCCGGCACGTCCAGGGGGAAGACGATGTAATCGCTCGGCGGTCTCAAGGGTTGACTCCAACGGGTTTCAAGAACAACATACCCAGATTCTACTCTGCCAACCACCCCGTTGATAATCAAGTCCCATTTTGACCAGGTTGTCCCGGTGGCGATAAACCTCTCGAAAGGAAGCGAAATTGTCCTGGTTTTGGCTGACCCTCATCGCCGCGTCATTCATGGCCACCGAGGACGCCCTGGTCAAGAGGTTCTTCGGCCGCTTTTCCGGGAGCGGCGCCTCGGCCGGCGCCTGGCGGGGGTGGTGGTCATGCTCATCGGCGTGGGGCTCATCGCCTGGCGGGGGTGACGTCGGCCCATAAAGTGATGGACAACTCGCTGGTTCCCGGCATACAACTGTAAGACGCCGGGGCCGGCCGCGCCGATCACTTTACTTGTCAACCGCCAACTGGATGCTATACTTGGGCCGATTTGAGCGAGTTTCAAGCCCGTGAGTTTTTCAGAGATCATAGGTCAGGACCGGGCCGTCAGGCGGCTGCTGAACGCCGTGGGATCGGGCCGGCTGGCCCACGCCCTGTTGTTCGTCGGTCCGACGGGTACCGGCCGACGGACCACGGCCCTGGCCCTGGCCGAGCGGCTTTTCTGCCTGGCGCCCGAGACCGGGGGCGGCTGCGGCAGGTGTCCGGGCTGCCGGCGGCTCTTCTCGGGCCAACATCCGGACCTGATCGAGGTCTGGCCCACGGTTCGGCTGTCCGCGCCCAAGGACGATTCGCGGGTCTTCACCCTCCGGGACTCCCAGGGGGTCAATCACGCCCTGGTGGACATCAAGGATGACGCCCTGGCCCGGGAGTTTCCGGGGACAAGGCAGATCAGGCAGGTCCAGGTCCGGGAGCTTATCCGCCGCCTGGGCTTCAAGCCCATGCTGGGCGATTGCCGGGTAGTCATCATCAATCAGGCCGAGCTGATGGGCGTCGAGGCGGCCAATGCCTTCCTCAAGACCCTCGAGGAGCCGCCCCGGGGCACGACCTTCGCCCTGACCGCCCCTGACTCCGGCCAGGTCCTGCCGACGATCAGGTCGCGCTGCCAGCGGGTGCCCTTCGCCCTGGCGCCGGACGCCATTGTGGCCGACGTCCTCCGGGCAAGACAGGGCCTGGGCCGGGTCGAGGCCGAGCGGGTGGCCGCCCTGGCCGGCGGGCGAATCGGCCGGGCCCTCCAAATGGATCTCTCCCGGCTCGACGAGATGGACCGGGCCCTGGACCTCGCCCTGGGCGGCTCGCTCGACCGACAGGCCGCGTTCGAGCTGTCCGGACAACTGGGGTCGGATCGGGAATCGGCCCGGGTTTTCCTGGACGGTCTGGCCCAGAGGCTCAGGTGCCAGGCCGATTCTCGGGACATGGAGACCCGACGCGCCGCGGTCCGGGGTTTCGAGATGGTCCTGGCCGCCAGGCGCGACCTCGAGCGGCAGGCCAACATCCGGCTGGTCCTGGACGGTCTGCTGGTCGGCATGGAGAGGCGGCGGTCATGAGTCGAGTCGTGGGCATCCAATTTCGCCCCAGCGGAAAGGTCTACAACTTCCGCACGGGCAGTTTCGTCCTCGAAAAGTGCCAGAACGTCATCGTCAAAACCGAGCAAGGCGTCTCTCTGGGCGAGGTGGTCACCGAGCCGGTGCGCTATGACGAATGGGCCGAGAAACACCCGGATCGGTCCGACTTGAAAAAGATCTTTCGCCTGGCCAATGAGGAGGACCTCGAACAACAACAGAAGTTGCGGGAGCGGGAGGACCGGGCCAAGAAATATTGCCAGCAACGCATCGAGGCCCGGGACATGCCCATGAAGCTCATCGACGTCGAGTGCTTCTTCGACGGATCGAAGGTCGTTTTCTACTTCACGGCCGAGGGGCGGGTGGATTTTCGGGAACTGGTCAAGGACCTGGTCCACCGGTTCAAGACCCGGGTCGAGATGCGACAGATCGGCGTCCGCAACGAGGCCAAGATGCTGGGCGGCGTCGGCTCCTGCGGCCGGGAGCTGTGCTGCTGCGCCTTCCTGGGAGATTTCGAGCCGGTGTCGGTCAAGATGGCCAAGGAGCAGAATCTCTCGCTCAACCCGACCAAGATCAGCGGCCTGTGCGGCCGGCTGATGTGTTGCCTGACCTACGAGTACGAGACCTACTGCTGGCTCAAGAAGGACATGCCCAAGGTCGGCAAGCGGATCACCCTGCCCGATGGCGAGACGGTCAAGGTCATTCGACAGAACGCCCTCGAGCGCAAGATGACCATCCTCTATCAGGACGGCGAAGAAAAGGTCATTGGCCCCGAGGACCTCAAGACGGGCGCGCCGGGCCGCCCGGACAAAAAACAGGCCCGGGTGAAACAAAGGGAAGAATCGGCCAAGCCGCCGCGCGGTCGACGGCCGGCGGGCAAGAAAAAGAAGTAGGAAAAATGAGCCGGAGCTACTACGTCACCACCCCGATCTACTACGTCAACGCCGAGCCGCACCTGGGCCACGCCTACACGACCATCATCTGCGACGTGCTGCGACGGTTCCACCTCCTGGCCGGCCTTGACTCGTACATGCAGACCGGCACCGACGAGCACGGCGACAAGGTCGTCCAGGCCGCCGAGGCCAAGGGCATCCCCCCCAAGGAGTACGCCGACCGGATTTCACTAAAATTCCGCGAGGCCTGGCCCAAGCTGGCCATCGAGCCCGATTACTTCATCCGGACCACCGACCCAGGTCACGTCCACGTGGTCCAGGGCATCCTCCAGAAGGTTTATGATCAGGGCGACATCTACTTCGGCCAATACGGCGGGCTGTACTGCTTCGGCTGCGAGCGGTTCTACACCGAAAAGGAGCTGATCGACGGCAAGTGTCCCGATCATCTGACCGAGCCGACCTACATCGAGGAGGAGAACTACTTCTTCCGGATGAGTCGGTATCAGGACTGGCTGATCGATTACATCAAGGACCATCCGGACTACATCCGGCCGGAACGCTACAAGAACGAGGTCCTGAGCTTTTTGCGGGAGCCCCTCGAGGATTTATGTATCTCGCGGCCCAAGACACGCTTGACGTGGGGGATCGAACTGCCCTTTGACCCCAAATTCGTGACCTATGTCTGGTTCGACGCCCTGATCAACTACGTGTCCGGCCTCGGTTATCCGGACGGCGAAAAATACCAGAGGTATTGGCCCTCGGTCCAGCACGTCATCGCCAAGGACATCCTCAAGCCCCACGGCATCTTCTGGCCGACCATGCTCAAGTCGGCCGGCATCGAACCTTACCGGCACCTCAACGTCCACGGCTACTGGACCGTGGACGGCCAGAAGATGAGCAAATCCCTGGGCAACGTCATCACCCCTGATCTGATGGCCGACAAGTTCGGGATTGACGCGGTCCGGTACTATGTCTGCCGGGAGATGGTCTTTGGCCTGGACGGCGATTTTTCACAAGCAAACTTTGACGAGCGGTTCAACGCCGATCTGGCCAATGACCTGGGGAATCTGTTCAGCCGCAGCCTGGCCATGCTGGACAAGTACTTTGGCGGGGTGGTGCCCGAGGCCGAGACGGACCAGGACCTGACCGACAAGGGTCTCGCGGTCATGGACGAATTTGGCCGGCTGCTGCCCGAGTTGGCCTTCCATCAGGCCTTGTTGGCGGTCTGGGGGCTGATCAGCGCGGCCAACCACTACATCGTGGATAACGAGCCCTGGGTACTGGCCAAGGATTCGGCCCGAAAGGACCGCCTGGCCGTGGTGATGAACACCCTGGTTCAGACCCTGTACCGGGTGGCGGTCCTGGTCTGGCCGGTGATGCCCGGGGCGGCGGCCAAGATGCTGGACCAGTTGGGGGCCGAAGGCGACGATGCGGCGAGGTGGTTCGAGCGGGCCAGGGACGAAGAACCACTGGCCGCGGGCACCAAAACCGGACGCGGCGAGGCGCTGTTCCCGCGGATCGAGAAGCAAGCCAAAGCGAAGAAAGCCAAGGCGCCCCAGAAAAAGGCCAAAAAGGGCAAACCCGAGGCGGCCCCTGCTGAAAATATAATCACCTTCGACGACTTCAGGCGCCTGGACCTGGCCGTCGGCCTGGTCACGGCCGCCGAGCTAGTGGAAAACACGGACCGGCTGATGAAGCTCAGCGTGGACCTGGGCGAGCCCGAGGGTCAGCGGACCATCGTCGCCGGGATCGCCCGGCATTATGCGGCCGACGAGATGATCGGCCGCCGGATCGTGGTCGTGGCCAATCTTCAGCCGGCCAAGCTCAAGGGCATCGAGTCGCGGGGTATGCTTCTGGCCGCCGTCGACGGCGACCGCATGAGTCTGATCACGCCAGATAGCGACGTCGGTCCGGGGACCAAGATAAGCTGACGCCGTCGTCTTGATAACTATTTTCAGTTCGGCCGGGCCGACCCATCTATTTAGCGAGTGAGCCGCCCGGCCGCCTCATTTTTTTGTCGGCCTGTATCTTTGAATCTGCCGGTGGAACCACTATAATATAGGAGTAAGCGGCGAACGGTTCGCGGCGACGTTGAACCCTCCGGGGTAAAGCAAGTGGTCGAGATCGAGACACAACGGTTCGTCGTCTTCGTCCGTTCCAAACCCCCCTTACCCGGTCACCCCGGGCTCCGGGAGGGGCCGCCGAACCGGCGTATGCGTCGATCGGAGAATGCCCAGGAATTCATCACCAGAACCGCTCAGCCAGGTCACTATGCCTGAAGGAGGTCGTCAAAGGCCCCGGAGAGGCCATGGGGGCGTGCGGGTGATCGCGGGAGACCCCGCCGCGACGGGGATAATCCAAATCACGTTTCCGACCTGGTCGGCCAGGTCGTGGCCCAAAGACAACCAGGAGGTGCAGCCATGAAACAGGCGCTGATGATACTCGGTCGATGGGGCATCATGTCCATGATCCTGGCGATCATGGCCTTGACGGCGGCATGTATTGACCCCTATTCCATGGGCCCGTACATGGGGCCGCTTTACCACAACTACCACTACAATCAGTATCCGGTCTACCGCCAGCAGTGGTACAACCAGCCCTATTACCGCGTTAACAACCAATATCAGCGGCAATACCGCCGCCAACAGCGAGGCCGCGTAAAGACCGGCGGCCAGGGCGGCGGACAGCGCCGCGTGCAGCCCGGCGGCCAGAAGCGAGGCCGTAGCGGAGGCGGCGGCGGCGGC
>JAHJDS010000309.1 GCA_018812395.1 Pseudomonadota bacterium | reverse complement strand
TATCTGCATAAGGGCGTACGGATAGAAGTAGGCCGATCCCAGGAACCCGAGCAAAGCCGGCCCGGCGGCCAGATCGCGCATCATCTCCACGGCCACCACCGATAGGGAAAGCCGGTGAAAGTAAACCAGGAGATATCCGGTAGCCAAAAGGCAGAACACCAACCACCGATAAGAAACGGGGCGAGCCTGATCCGAAGCCATAAGAGCCTCCAGCCGATGCAAATGATGGAAATCGCTTCAGCATAAACCAGGCAAGCCTTATGGTAAATGAATTTTTTGAATGACAGGCTTGAAAAAATTCCCAAGCGTGATGCCGTATGATGGACATACAAAGCCGACTTGCATCTTTTTTATAATTTGGTTAATATATTTGAATAATTGACATTGCTTGAGGTCATGAAACAGGCGGTTCGTTTCTTTCAGAGAGGAAAAATCAATGAAATGCCATATCTATGGTTTTGATATTCACTCGATCGGGACGGACCTACACTTCAAGCGTGATAACCGGTGTATCGTCACTTTCAGGGACCCTCCAGTGCAACAATGTGAAAATTGCGGCGAGTATTTCCTTGGGGATGCCGTCATGGAATGGGTTGAGGCCTCGATTGTAAGTGTAAGTGGACAGGGTGAGTCCTTCGGCCAAGCTTGAAATCGTACGATACGCGGCTTAAATCGAAAGTGGGCGCCATGCCAACGATCATCCGATTATTTGTTTGCTTTTTTCTGATGGTGACTTTTTTCATCCCCGGCCCGGCTTCGGGTGATGAAGCGCCTGTCCTACGCATCGATCCCGGCGGTCACCAGGCCGTTATCTGGAGCGTTTGCTTCACCGAGGACGGCCGGTCCGTGGTTTCGGCCGGTGAGGACAAGACCGTTCGGGTCTGGGAGATCGAAAGCGGACGGACGGTGCGCAAGTTTCTAGGCGAGATCGGTCCGGGGCAGGAGGGGAAAGTATATGCCATGGCCCTTTCTCCGGACAATCGTCTGCTGGCGGTGGGGGGCTGGTTTCCGGGCGGTGATTCAGGTATGGCTTTGGCAGCGGTCCGTCTTTACGACTTTAATACCGGTAAAATCAAGGACTTGTTGACGGGGCACACCAACGTGGTCACGGCCCTGGCTTTTTCCGGGGACAGCCGGTTTCTGGCTTCCGGCAGCGTGGACCGAACGGTCCGTCTGTGGCGGTTGGAGCCCCGGCCGGCCGAGGCGGCCGTGTTGTCCGGACATCGGGATTTTGTTTCCTCCGTGGCCTTTTCTCCTGATGGCAAGTTGTTGGTATCGGCCGGGTACGACCAGTCTTTGCGGCTTTGGCGGACCGAAGACGGCGGCCTGGTTCGGGAGATGACCGGGCATCAGGGACAGATATGGGCGGCGGCCTATTCTCCGGACGGCCGTTATATCGTCTCCGGGGGGTATCAGGATAAGATACTCAAGCTGTGGGACGGTCTTGACGGCGGTTTTATCAAAGACCTGGCCGTTCTCCGGCAAGGACCGCCGGGCTTGTGTTTTTCGCCTGACGGAAAAAGGGTCGTGGCCGGGGCCCAGGAGGGCGAGGGGGATTTTACCTGTCCCGTGATCGAAGTGCCTTCGGGACGGGTTCTGTCCGGCTTTGACGGGCATCACAATTCGGTCAAGGCCGCGGCGGTTTCGCCTGATGGCCGGTGGGCGGCCACCGCCGGCGGTAACGACAATGAAGTCTGGGTCTGGGAATTGGATACGGGCCGGCCGGTCAAGAAGATGGTCGGGGCCGGAAGGCCCGTTTGGAGTGTGGGCCTGGCCGGGGACGACGGCCGGATAGCCTGGGGGAATCGATATACCAATTACGACCGGCGGAAATCAGGTCCCTGGGAGTGGTTCATGGGCCTGAAGGACGGTCCGGAGTGGTGTGTTTCCCTGGGCGGCGAATTATTGGACGAGTCCGGGTTGCTAGGAGCGGTTCATCGCCATGGCCCTTATTCCCTCGAGGTCAGGCAGGGCGGCCCCATGGGTTGGTACGCGGTTTTGCAGATACTTAAAGACGGCCGGGTGGAGCGTGAGATCGAATGGGGGCCCGAGTCCGGTTCCGAGCACCGGTGCTTTACCTTCACCCCGGACGGAAAGACCGTGGTCAGCGGTGGAAACAACGGTGTCCTGACCGCTTACGACGTCCTGACCGGCCGGGAGGTGACCGACTTCATTGGTCATGAAAGCGAAGTCTGGGCCGTGGCCGTATCGAAAGACGGTAGGTTCCTGGTTTCGGGATCGGCCGACCAGACTTTTCGGCTTTGGGACCTGACCGGGATCGATGGCCGGCCGCGCACCTATCCCCTGGTATCGTTTTTCGTGGGGACCGACCGGGAATGGGTGGCCTGGACCCCCAAGGGGTATTACACCGGTTCCGTTAAGGGCGACCGTTACATCGGCTGGCACGTGAATAGAGGTCCGGAACGGGAGGCCGAATTTTACCCGGCGGAGCGTTTTGCGGCCGGTTTTTTCCGCCCGGACGTTATAGCCGCCGTACTGGCCGCCGGTGACGTCCAGAAAGGCATCGAACGGGCCGGTCAAATCAGAAAGGCGGAAAGCAAAGTGGACGTGGGCAATATGCTGCCGCCCATGGCCTTTTTTGTCCAGCCTGACAGGAACTACCTGGAAACGTCTGCGCCCGTTCTGAAGGTCAGGGCCTGGGCCAGGTCCATTACCGGCGAGCCCGTGACCGAAATGAAATTGCTTTTAGGCGGCCGTCCCGTGGACGAACGGGACCTGATTTTAGAAACCAGGCCGGATGCTTCGGAGATGCGCCTGGAAAAAGAGATAGCCCTTACGCCCGGAAAAAACACGCTCACCCTGCTGGCGGCCAACCGGCACGCCCGGTCCAACCCCGAGACGATTACCGTGGTCTACCAGGGCCGGCCCGAGGCTGAGGACTCGTACAAGCCGACGCTTTACGTGCTGGCCGTGGGTGTCTCTCGGTACGAAAATGAGGCCATAAACCTGGGCCTGGCCGATGTGGACGCCCAAGCCCTGGCCGAGGTATTAAAGCGTCAGGAGGGGCGGCTCTACGGCCGGGTTAAAGTAAGGCTGCTGCTCAACGAGGAGGCCACCCGGGGCGCCGTCCTGGACGGCCTGGACTGGCTGTTGTCCGAAGCCACCCAAAAAGACGTGGCCGTCTTGTTCCTGGCGGGACACGGGGTGAACGACAATCGCGGGGGATACTATTTTCTGGGTCATGATGTGGACGTTAAAG
>JAHJDS010000308.1 GCA_018812395.1 Pseudomonadota bacterium | reverse complement strand
TGCGCCATCAACGGCAACTGCCTGGGCGGCGGCCTGGAGTTCGCCATGTCCTGCCACTACCGCCTGGCCGCCCCGGGGCTGAACCTGGGCCAGCCCGAGGTCCAGATCGGCCTCATCCCCGGCGCCGGCGGCACCCAGCGCCTGCCGCGGTTGATCGGGCTGCCGGGCGCCATCGAGATGATCACCGTCGGCCGACCGATCAAGTCGGAGGCGGCCCTGTCCCGGGGCCTGATCGACGAGCTGGCGCCGGCCGACCGACTCCTGGACCAGGCCCTCGAGGCGGCCCGGCGCTTCATCTCGGGCGAGATCCGGCTCGACGACCGGCGGACCCGCAACCGGTTCACCCGCCTGCCCAGCGCCGCCGAGAAGACCTACGTCTGCAACGGCGTCCGGTTCATGACTTTTCAGAAGGCCAAGGACCACTACCCGGCCCCCTACAAGGCCATCGACGCCATGGACCACGGCCTGAGCTTCGACATCGAGGCCGACATCGAACGCGAGGTCGACTACTTCGCCGACTGCGCCGTGACCGACGTCTGCAAGAACCTGATCAACATCTTCCTCGGCACCCGGGCCGCGGGCCGGCTGCCGCGGATCAAGACCCTCGAGCCGGCCGAGATCAAGACGGTGGCCATGCTCGGCGGCGGGGTCATGGGCTCGGGGATCGTCAATCTGCTGCTGGCCGGCGGCTTCGAGACGGTCCTGTGGGACATCGACGATGCGGCCCTGGACAAGGGACTGGCCGCCGTCCGCCAGACCTTCGAGTATCCCATCAAGAAAAAGAAGATGAAGCCGGCCGACCTGGAGCGGATGATCGAGGGACGACTGACCTTGACCACCGACCTGGCCGACTGCGCCGACGCGGACCTGGTCATCGAGGCCGTCTTGGAAGACATGAAGGTCAAACAGGACATCTGGAAAAAACTGGAGGGCCTCTGCCGCCCCGACGCCGTCTTCGCCACCAACACCTCGGCCCTGCCCATCACCGAAATGGCAGAGGTGCTGGCCGACCCGGGCCGGATGATCGGCCTCCATTTCTTCAACCCGGCCCACCGGATGCAGCTCCTCGAAATCATCTGCGCCCAGAAGACCTCGGACCAGACCCTGGCCACGTCCGTGGCCTTTGCCCGGACGATACGAAAAATCCCGATCGTGGTGAACGACGGTCCCGGGTTCTACGTCTCGCGGCAACTCGGCGGGCTCATGGGCGGCTCGGTCTTCCTGGTGGCCGACGGCGTGGACGGGGCCCAGATCGAGAAGGCGATGATCGACTTCGGCATGCCCATGGGCCCGGCCACCCTGGCCGACCTGACCGGCATCGACATCAACTTTCACGTCAACCGCACCTTCGAGCGGACCCTGGGCGAGCGCTACCGGGTCCACCCCCTGACCGAGGCCGTCTACCGGCTCGGTGACTACGGCCGCAAGACCGGTCGGGGCTACTTCGACTACTCAGACCCCAAGAAGCCCGCGCCCAACCCCCGGGTGGCCGAGGCGGTCCAGAAGTACCGGCAAGAGCACGGCGTCGAGCCAAAAAAAGTCTCGGACCAGGAGATCGTCGAGGCGATGCTGGCCGGCGGCATCAACGAGGCGGCCTACATGATCCAGGAGGGCATCTGCGACCGGCCCCTGGACATGGACCTGGCCATGATCTACGGCACCGGCTTCCCGCCCTTTAGGGGCGGCATCCTGCGCTACGCCGACAAGTGGGGCGTCAAGAACGTGTACGACCAGCTGCTCGACCTGGAGAAGCAATACGGACCCCGCTTCCGGCCGGCCGAGCTGCTCGAGACCATGGCCGAGCAGAACCGGACCTTCTATCCATCCTGAGGTGAGGCGGCGTGGCCGACAAATTCATCAGCGAGCGGAACCTCCGGTTCCTACTCTACGAGGTCCTCGACGTTGAGGCCCTGACCCGGCGCCCCTTCTTCAAGGACCACGATCGCCAGTCATTCGACCTGGTCATTGACACCGCCTTGAAGATGGGGCGGGACCTGCTGCACCCCTCCTTGGCCGAGATGGACCAGGAGGCGCCCCGGTTCGAGGACGGCCGGGTGATCGTCCACCCCTCGGTCCGGACCTTCATGACCGAGTGCGGGCAGGGCGGCTGGATCGGGGCCGGCTTTCCCTATGACCTGGGCGGCCAGCAACTGCCGATGACCATCCTCCTGGTCAACAGCCTGATCTTCGCCGCGGCCAACTACTCGGCCAGTGTCTATCCGATGCTGACCACGGGCGCGGCGGCCCTGATCGCCGCCTTCGGGTCACAGGAGCTGATCCGGACCTACGTGCCGCCCATGCTCGAGGGCCGGTGGCAGGGGACCATGGCCCTGACCGAGCCCCAGGCGGGGAGTTCCCTGGCCGACATCACCACCCGGGCCGTCCCCACCGACGAGGGCTACTACCGGATCAGCGGCCAGAAGATCTTCATCTCGGCCAGCGATCATGACGGCGTGGACAACGTCGTCCATCTGATGCTGGTCAAGATCGACGGCGCGCCGCCGGGGGTCAAGGGTATTTCGCTCTTCGTGGTCCCTAAACTCAGACCCGAGGCCGACGGCTCTCTGGTCCCCAACGACGTCGAAGTGGCCGGACTCTACCACAAGCTGGGCTACCGGGGCTGTCCGATCAATCAACTGGCCCTGGGCGAGCAGGGCGACTGCCACGGTTGGCTGGTGGGCGAGCCCCACCACGGCCTGCGTTACATGTTCCAGATGATGAACTCGGCCCGCTTGGACGTGGGCATGGGCGCGGCGGCCATCGCCTCGGCGGCCTACTACGCCTCGCTCGAGTACGCCCGCGAGCGGCCCCAGGGCCGGCGCCTGACCGACAAGGACCCGACCCGACCGCCGGTTCCCATCATCGAGCACGCCGACGTCCGACGGATGCTGCTCTTTCAGCGGGCGGTGGTGGACGGCTCCCTGTCGCTGATCCTGCAGTGCGGCGTCTACGAGGACCTGGCCCACCACGGCCCGGAAGAGGAGCGGGAGCGCCACGCGTTGCTGCTCGATCTGCTGACCCCGGTGGCCAAGAGCTTTCCGAGCGAGATGGGCGTGTTGTCGGTCAGCCAAGGCCTTCAAATTTTGGGCGGCTACGGTTATTGCGACGAGTTCCCCCTGGAGCAGCACTACCGCGACGCCCGGATTCACCCCATCCACGAGGGGACGACCGGCATCCAGGGCCTGGACCTGCTGGGCCGCAAGGTGGTCATGCGGGGCGGCCGGGCCGTGGTCCATTGGTTCGAGGAGATGGCGGCCGTCATCCAGGACGGCCTGAAACACCCCACGATCGAGCCGTACGCCGTCCGGCTGCAGGAGGCCATGGACCGGCTGGCCGCCGTGACCCGGCGCCTGTCCGGCCTCGCCCTGGCCGGCGACGTGGAGCGATTCCTGGCCGACTCGACGCTGTATCTGGAGCTGTTCGGCCTGGTGGCCGTGGCCTGGCAGTGGCTCAAGCAGGGCCTGGCGGCCGACAAGGCCCTGGCGGCCGGGCCGTCCGAGGAAGACGCCAAGTTCTACCAGGGCAAGCTGCTGACCATGAAATATTTCTTCCACTACGAGCTGCCCAAGACCCTGGGCCTGGCCGAGCGGCTGAAGGAGGCCGACGGCCTGACCCTCGACATGAGGCCGTCCCTGTTCGCCGACTGAACCGCCCGGACGAGGCCAAAAGGAGTTGCCGTTGTACAAGCATGTGGTGTCCATCGTCAAGTACGACAAACCGGTCGAATCCGTCTCCCGGGCGGTCGGGCTCTGCGACGGCCTGGCCCGGGTCAAGCCCGGCGACCGGGTGTTCATCAAACCCAATATCGTTTTCTGGACCAAGTCGGTGTCCTTCCCCAAGTGGGGGGTGATCACCACCACCCGGGTGATCGAGGACGTGGTCAAGCTGCTCCGGGACAAGGGGGTCGGCGAGATCACCATCGGCGAGGGGATCGTCACCAGCGACCCCAAGGACACCGAGACGCCGGCCCACGCCTTCGAGACCTTGGGGTATAACCAGCTGGCCGAGCGGTACGGGGTCCGGGTGATCAACGTCTTCGATCGGCCGTTCGCCAAGGTGGACCTGGGCGACGGGATCGAACTCGGCTTCAACCAGGACATCCTGGACAGCGACTTCGTGGTCGACCTGCCGGTGCTCAAGACCCACGCCCAGACCGTGGTCAGCCTGGGGATAAAGAACCTCAAGGGGACCATCGACATTGCGTCGCGCAAGAAGTGCCACAGCGCCGATCCGGTGCGCGACCTGCACTTCCACGTCGCCCGGCTGGCGGACCAGATGCCGCCCATGCTGGTCCTGATCGACGGCGTCTACTCCAACGAGCGGGGACCGGCCTTTGACGGGAGGCTGCGGCGGACCGATCTGCTGATCACCTCGGCCGACCCGCTGTCGGCCGACCTGGTCGGAGCCAAGGTCATGGGTTTTGACGGCCAGGAAGTGCCCCACCTGGTCCACGCCGCCCAGAACCGGGAACGGCCTCTTGATTTGTCAGACATCGAGGTGGTCGGCCAGCGGATCAACGACGTGGCGGCGCGCTTCGAGTGGGATTTTCCGTATGCCGAAGACGGCTCGCTGCCCCTGCCCATGGCCAAGAAGGGCGTCCAGGGGCTATCGTACCGCAAGTACGACCTGTCCATGTGCACTTACTGCTCGGGGATCAACGGCGTCATGCTGGCGGCGATCATGATGGCCTGGCAAGGCCGGCCCTTTGACGAGGTCGAGGTCCTGACCGGCAAGGTCATGGCCCCGACGCCGGGCAAAAAGCACACCATCCTGCTGGGCAAGTGCATCTACCAGGCCCACAAGGACAACCCCGACATCCAGCACCTGCTGGCCGTCAAGGGCTGCCCGCCCGATCCGATGAAGGTGGTGGACGCCCTGCAGGAGGCCGGCATCGAGGTCAACCGTTCCATCTTCGAGAATCTGGACAAGGCGCCCGGCTTTTTCATGCCGCGCTATGTGGACAAGCCCGAGTTCGACGAAAGTTTCTTTCGCGCCGGCGAACAGCAGGCGACATAGGGGGGTCTGACGATGAGAGAAGTGGTCATCGCCGGTTACTTGCGGACGGCCCAATCGCGGTCGCGGCCCAGGGACCCGGCCCGGGACTGGTTTTGCAGGATGCGCTCGGACGAGCTTCTGGCCAAGCTGCTGCCCGAGGCGATCAAACGAGTCGGCATCGACGCCGCGGAGATCGACGACTTGTTGGTGGGCTGCGCCACGGCCGTGGGCGAGCAGTGGTCCTACGGCGGGCGGATGCCCGTCTTCATGGCCAACCTGCCGGAGACCATCGCCGCCAAGTTCGTCGACCAGCAGTGCGGCTCGACCATGGCCGGCGCGCACATCGGTTTCATGGAGATCGCCCAGGACTACGCCGACGTGGTCATGGTCGGCGGCATGGAGCACATGACCCGGGTGCCCATGGGCGGCGAGACCACCGATCGGGGGCTGGTCGCCCCGCCCCTGACCCTGTTCGTCGGTCCCGAGTACAAGCACTGGGACATGATGACCGCCATGAACATGGGGCTGACCGCGGAGAAGCTGTTCGCCCAGACCGACTTCACCCGGGAGGACATGGACCAATGGGCCGAGCGGTCCCACCGGCTGGCCGCCCAGGCCCAGGCCGACGGGTTCTTTGACGACGAGATCCTGCCCATCGACGCCCCCCAGGCCGACGGCTCGACCCTGACGGTCAAGACCGATCAGGCCGTCCGGGCCGACACCACGCTCGAGGGCCTGGCCGAACTGGGGCCCGCCTTCAAGAAGAAGGGCGGCGTAATCACCGCCGGCAACTCCTCGCCATTAAACGCCGCGGCCACGTCCCTGATCCTGATGTCCAAGGACAAGGCCAAGGCCGAGGGGATCACGCCCCTGGCCACCGTCCGGTCCATCGGCTTCGCCGGGGTGGACCCGACGATCATGGGCCACGGGCCGGTGCCGGCCAGCCAAAAGGCCCTCAAGGCCGCCCATCTCGAGGCGTCGGACATCGACTACTGGGAGATCAACGAGGCCTTCTGCATCGTCGCCCTCAACTGCATCAAGGCCCTGGGCATCGATCCGGAGCGGGTCAACATCCACGGCGGCGGCACGGCCATCGGCCATCCGCTGGGGGCGACGGGTTGTCGCCTGATCGGCACCCTGGCCCGAATCCTGAACGAGAAGGGCGGCCGCTACGGCCTGGCCAACGCCTGCGTCGGCGGCGGCCAGGGCGTGGCGACCGTCATCGAGCGGGAGGACTACGATTGGTAATGGAACTGACCCAGACGAGATACGAGGTCGACCGCGGCGTCGCCCTGGTGACCCTCGACCGGCCGGCCAAGATGAACGCCATGACCCGGACGATGAGGCACGAGCTGTTGCGCATCCTGGCCGAGGCGGACGCCGATGACGCCGTGCGGGTGGTGGTGGTCACCGGGGCCGGGAAGGCCTTCTGCGCCGGCGCCGATCTGAGCGCCGGACGGGCGACCTTCGACTACACCGGCCCCGAGAGGGGGCCTCGCCCCATCAGGGAGCACCGGGACGGCGCCGGGCAGGTCGTGCTGGCCATCCACGCCTGCCGCAAGCCGGTCATCGCCGCGATCAACGGGGCGGCCGTGGGGGCGGGTCTGACCGTCACGTTGTCCATGGACATCCGCGTCGTGGCCGAGGACGCCCGCGTCGGGTTCGTTTTCGCCCGGCGGGGGGTCTGTCTCGAGGGGTGCGCCGGGTGGTTTTTGCCGCGGCTGGTGGGGATCGCCAAGGCGGCCGAGTTGGCCTACACCGGCCGGGTGTTTCCGGCGGCCGACGAGGCCGGCTCGGGGCTGTTCAACCACGTGGTGCCCGCCGGCGAGGTCCTGACCAAGGCCATGGCCATCGCCCGGGAGATCGTTGACAATACCTCGGCGGTCTCGGTCGCCCTGAACAAGGCCCTGTTGTGGCATGGCCTGAGCGAGCCTGATCCCCAGTCCCAGCACCTGATCGATTCCAAGTGCTTCTACTGGATCGGCCGGCAACCGGACGCGGCCGAGGGCATCGACAGCTTCCTGGAAAAGCGGCCGCCCCAATTCACCATGAGCCCGACCAAGGACCTGCCCGACTTCTACCCCTGGTGGACAGAGCCCAAGGTCTGATCGTCGTCCCTGATCGAGGTGAAGGTCCCGGTTCGTCGTTCTTGACGGTTGGGCAACGCCC
Organism: Pseudomonadota bacterium; assembly: GCA_018812395.1. Taxonomy (GTDB): domain Bacteria; phylum Desulfobacterota; class Desulfarculia; order Desulfarculales; family JAHJDS01; genus JAHJDS01. The sequence goes on along the minus strand of JAHJDS010000308.1, from coordinate 501 downwards.
GCGCCCGGAGGGCCGAACCGGCCAGAACGGCGCCCGCTCTGTGGATGGCAACTGATGTTGCGGGAGATTTACCGACGATGAGCGTCCTGTTCGAGCCGACACGGATAGGCGGCCTGGAACTCGCCAACCGGTTCGTCCGCTCGGCCACCTTCGAGAGCTGCGCCGAGCCGGACGGCGGGGTGTCGGACCGACTGATCGACCTCCTGAGTGCCCTGGCCGACGGCGGGGTGGGCCTGATCGTGGCCGGCGTGGTCCACGTCCATCCCCTCGGCCGCATTTCGCCCCGGCAAGCCTCCATGGCTGAGGACCGGTTCGTGGACGCCTGGGGCCGGCTGACCGAGGAGGTCCATCGCCGGGGCGGCAAGATCGCGCCCCAGATATTTCACGCCGGCCGGGAGGCGGCCCTGTACCTGGGTTACATCGGCCAGGAGGCCCTCGGCCCCAGCGTCGTGCCTGACGATCCCTATTTCGAGCACACCAACCGGGCCCTGACCGACGCCG
>JAHJDS010000307.1 GCA_018812395.1 Pseudomonadota bacterium | reverse complement strand
CTCCCCGACCCGCGGGAGATCGGATGCCTCTTGGGCCCGGCCCGTCTCCTCGACGGAATCCTCAGGCTTTCCGGTCCGGTCAGGCCCTGGTTTGTCGTCCCGCATGACGTCGGACACGATCTCCTCGACTTCGGGGTTGATCTCCCGAACTACGGTCCCCTGAATTCCGAAGGGCGAGCCACGACCCGGCCGCGCCCGGGATGCCCAAATAATGAATTATTACATTTTATGATGCACGTATTTGACGGCATTGTCCACCTCCCCCCAAGATGCTCGACCTTGGAGGGCGCACATCTATTGTCTGTCGTCGTCCCGTTAAACGCCTCGGTCCGGCCGGCCGGGACCCTCAGGTGATGACCTCGACCCCCAGGGGATACTTGGACAGCGGCTCACACCCGTCAGCCGAGAGAAGGATCGGGTTTTCGTACCGGAAGCCCACGCCCTCGTCCGGACAGGCGTACTGCATGGCGCAGATGATGAGTTCCCCGGCCCGATAGCGGTGATCCGGGTCGGTCCAGTAGGGAATCGGCCCCTGGCCCGCCCCGATCCGCCATTCGTCCCCGGCCAGACCGATGCCGTGCTCGAACCCCGGGACCATATAGTCGGCGAAGTCGCGGGACTCGGCGAAGTCCATCATTTCCTCGGCCAGGCTCGACGGCGACGCGCCGGCCCGGTAGGCGGCCAGGCACCCGGTGACCAGATCGATGAAGTTCCGGGCGTGCCAGAGCTGACGATCGGTGGCCCGGCCGAGAAAATAATTGTGGGCGTGGTCGCCCAGGCCCAGCTTGAACATGGCGTGCAGGTCCACCATCAGCGGCTCGCCGGCCTGGAGTTCGCGCCGCGAGGCCGGGGTGCAGGCCCCGCCGGCCAGACCGGTCCGGTAGCCCGAGGCGACCTCGTTGCCGCCGGTGAAGGACCACTCCCACTCGCTGCCCGCCCGGCGCATGGCCGCCGCGGCGATGCCGGCGATCTCGGTCTCGGTCATCCCCTGCCAGCCCCCCTGTTGCAGGGCCTCGAACACGGCCCGGTGACCCCGATCGACGATGGCCGAGGCCCGGCGAAAGCGGTTGATGGTCCCGGCGTCCTTGATCAGCGCCAGGCGGTCGATGATGTCGTGGGCGTTGACCAACTCGCAGCCATCGAGGGCGGCCCGGAACCGCTCATACTCGTAGTGGGTCAGGTAGCCCTCGGGCAAATAGTTGGACATGCCGCTCTCGACGCCGATCCGGCCCCGGCTTAGTCCCAGGTTTTCAATGATGAAGTCGGCGATGAGCGAAATCTGATCCATGCCGCCCATGGGGGCGTAGCCCAGGACGTGGTCCTCGTCCAGCCACGACTCATCGGCCACCCGGGCGGCGTCGATGACAAAGGTGAACGCCGTCGGCCGCCCCTGAGCCGGGACGACCACGAAGCTCCGCCAAGGACAAAAAACGTCGGTCAGCCAGGACAGGGTCCTCAGCCGGGAACCCAAATAGACCTCGATGTCCTGGGCGGCCATGGCCTGCTGAATGGCGGCCACCCGGGCCGGAAAGTCGATGAAGAACGGATTGGCGTCCTGGTCGGCGCTCATGGTCTTGACTCCTGCGGCAGTGGCGGCGGGGACCGGGTTGTGGCCCGGCTCAGTAGGTCGTCGGGATCTTTGAGAGGACCTTGTTCATCCGGTCGGCGATCGAGGCCAGCTTGAGGGCCTTGACCATGTTGCCTTTGAGCCTCAGCTTGCCGGTCATCAGCGCCCGTTGGGACTTGAGTTCGGCCCGGGAGATCCGGGCGAACACCTCGTAATCGCCCGTGATCCTGAACTCGGCCGGCGGCGGCTCCCCCTGGCCCGCGGTGACGTCAATGAACCGGCCGTCCTCACAGCGAAAGAATAGAAACCGATCTTGGCCGTCCGGGCAGTTACGGTATCGGTTGGACATGGAGGTGCTGAGGAACTTCATCTGCTCCGGCGTCAGCTCCGCCTGCAAACGCCTGAGGGCCTCGGCCGCCCACTCCTGACTCAGGTAGGCCAGTTCCTGGCTCACGGTCGACCTCCCGGCTGATGATGGATTATTCAGGTTAGGGCAGAGAATAGGCGAACGGCCAGGCGGTGTCAACCGCCCGGCCGTCCGGGGGATACCGACGCTCAGGTGTTGGACGGCTTTTTTGGGGGGAGAGGGAAGGATGAGTCGCCGTCCAACACCCGGCGCACGGTTTCACAGGAGGGAAGAGATGCTCGACCCAGATCGTTCACCGGGCTGAAGCGCCGGCCGGGCGGCCCTGGTGGCGGGGCTTTTATCTGGTCTGGGGGTCCGGCCGCCGCTCCGTCCGACCGCCCTTGACCGGCGCGTGGTGCTTCCTATTTTTTTCTGCTTGGTCCTCCACCCATTCCGAGGTTGGCGTTCCTGGCTGCCGTACTTGTATGTCAAGATTCGTGCCAGCGCTCAATGGGGCACGATAAAACTGTATTTATTGTACGTTATCAGCCGTTTAGACAACCAAGGCCCCGCCGGTCCACCCGGGATCAGTGTCGCTCTGACCACTCCCTCGTCCGGTCCGGCTGGAAATCATCCGGGCCGGCCGGACCGGACGAACGGTCGAGGGCGACAAAAAGGGGCGGATCGGGTGGGGCGGATCGGGTGGGGCGGATCGGGTGGGGCGGATCGGGTGGGGCG
>JAHJDS010000306.1 GCA_018812395.1 Pseudomonadota bacterium | reverse complement strand
GTCCGTCGGCCCTTCGGCCTGACCGCCTTGGGGGCGGGCCTTCGGGCCGTCGGCCTCGGGGATAATCCGAGCCCCGGGGAATAGGGCCAGGACCTCGGCCAGGGGATCGTCTGTCGGGGCGGCGTCTGGTATTTCCGACACCACGGGGGCGGCCGGTTCGTCGGCCCCGGCCTCGGGGAATAAGCCCGCCTTTATCAACCCGGCCACGACCCAGGCCCGGACATTGCCCCCGGCCTGGTAATAGTCGCCCGGGTCTTTCCCCTTGGGGACGGGCCAGCGTTTGTGGTTCGGGAAGTTGGCCGCCCACCATGACCACGCCTCTTTTGCTCCGGCCGCGTCAAAGTCCAGGGCGACCAGGACCACCTTGGCCCGGGCCAGCATGGCGGCCGTGTCTGCGTCCGGCCGTCCCTGAGCGAACCCGAGGGCCACGACTCCGACGTTGACCGGGAGGTCCCTGGTCTTCAGCCAGACCAGAAGTCCGTCAAGCTCGCCCTCGACCACCGCCGCCGCCTCGGGCTGGCCCTCGGCCAAGACCATGGGCGTGGCGGCGTCCGACCCGGCCAAGCACAAGTAACGGGGCGATGCTTCGGGGTCCATTGACCGGACACGAATCCGCCGGACTCGACCGTCAACGGCATAAGCGATGGTCAGACCAGCGGGGCTCTTCATCCGCCGGTCAAGGCCCCATGGTCTGCCGGGCCGCGATAGGCGGGTAGGATTCAGCCCGAGCATGACCCGGACCGGTCCGACTTCGAGGCCGTTTTTCACCAGTTCGTCCGACAGGCCCCGGCCAGCCAGGTAGGCCCGGGCATCCGCGCCAGCGGGGCTGTTCAGCTTGTCCTTGAACCATCCGGCGGCCGTGGCGGCCGTATCCGACCAGGCCGGGGGCCTGGGTTCGGGCTCCCGGGGGGTCCAGGCCGGGGGGACGGGTTTGTCTCTGGTCGGTCGCCTGGCCCCGGGGGCGTCCAGTTCTTTCCCGACAATGCGGGCCGCTTCTTTGAAGTCCAGGCCGCGAACATCCCGAAGGTACTGAATCACGTCGCCGCCCTTGTCGCATCCACGGCACCACCACCGGCCACCGTCGCCCTGCCCGGGCCAGGCCCGGAAACGATCATCACCCCCGCACAACGGACAGGGCGAAGCATACTCGCCGCCCCGGGTGGCGGCCACCCGTTTCGGCGTAATTCCGTCCTCGGCAAGCAGGTCAAGGATGTTCATTTCCGTCTCGCACGTTGATACTTTCACAACAAGGGACATGGAAAACGGGGGGTTTGGGTTAGAATGTTAGGGTTGTTAGCTTTTCCCCATAAATCCCCTATAAGAAACCCCATTTTTTGATTTATTTTTTTCTGTACTTCGGCTAACACGGCTAACAACTTAACCCGCTCCGGGTAACTCCGTAGCCAGAAGTCCAATGCCTAAATACTTCTTGCGATTCCCTGGGGTGATGAAATCAAGGCCCAGGGTGTCGCCTAAATACCGGCCAAAAATGACGCGACCCACCGGCTGGATTCCCTGGTCGTCGGCCCATTGTTTAAACTCCTGATACAAGTCCTTGGCCAGCACCCGGGCCGTCTCGTCCAGGATGCAGCACTCGGATATGAATTGACCGATAACGTCCTCGTCTTCCCGGTAGTCGTCCGTTGCCTTGGTCACTTCTTCCGGCGGGTCGAGGCCCCGGGTTCGGTAGGCCACCCACCCGGCAACCAACCAAGCCAGTATCCCGGGGGCCTCGGCCTTTAGTTTTTCCAAAAGGTCCGGGTCGGCTTGGCGCTCATGGGGTCCCTGGGGGTTGCCGACAAAGGCCAGCTTGAACGGGATCACTCGGATTCGCGCCCACAAGGCCCGGTCCCGGGCGTCCGCCCTGGGGAGATTATTGGTGGACAAAATCAGGGTGTGGCTCGGGGAAAAGGTGATTTCGTGGCGGCCGTGTGGTGGCCGGCCGACCAGGGTATCACCACCGGTCAACCACTTGACCCGGCCAGCGTTCAATCGGCGGCCTTCGTCTGTTTCGCTGGCCCAAACAAGGCGCTTCCCACGCAGGCCCACAACGTCCGAATCCGGGGCGGCCGACGACCTGGCTTGGCGTTGCTTGAGCATCATCTCGGACTTGATCGGCCCGGCAAGGGGGCCTAACACGTCCATGAGAAGTTCAAGCAGGGTGGTTTTTCCGTTTCGTCCGGGGCCGCAAAACAGGGGCAAGATGTCCTCGACCGGCCGGCCCTCGATAGCATAGCCCAGGATTCGCCAGGCGTAGACGGCCAGGTCGAGATTGTTGTCAAAAATCTCCTGCACAAACCGGATGAACCTGGGGGCGTCTATCAGGGCGAATAGGTCGGCGGGGCCGTACAGCTTGCCCTCGGCCGGCGGGTCCTCGGGCCAGGGTGTCGGGATGGCCGTTTTGATATAGTCGGCCGCCCGGCCTGGCCTGAAAAAGACCAGGGGGCCGTCCTCGGTCCGGCGCAATTCTAGGACTCCATTTTGACAAGCCAGCAGGTCGGGGTTGCTATCCCATCCGTCTCCGGTCAGGCCAAGGGACCCGGGGCCGGACGCGGCAAAAGTCAGGGCCCCGCGCCGCCAGTAGTCCCGGCCCAGGGCCTTTAGCCTGGTTCGGATAGCTGACGCCGCCTTGGCCGCCTTGTCCGAACCCTCTTTGTCACCGGCCCTTGCCAGCCTTGACGCGGCGTCCGACTGGCGTTTGTGTTCGGCCTCATATAAATCAGCCACCCGGTCAAGGGCGGCCAGGGCTGCGCCGTCCCGATCCTCAGCCCAGGATACCCCGCCATATTGGAACCACCGGCCAAGGCTATGGTCAAAGGTGAGTTGATCCTTGACCAAGGGGATAAACAGTTTTGAGTCTCCCCGCTGGTCGTGGTCGAGGGCGTCGATCGGCGTCCAGGGGCGTTCTTGGCGAACCCGGGCCTCGACGGCCGGCCCGAGCCGACGGGCTTCGTTTGAAATAGCGTCACCCATGTCAGTCACCGATTCCCTTTTTCCCGCCGGCCCTAGCAGCCATTCCCGTTCCGGGGAACTGAGTGCGTTTGCACACTGGCATCTAGGCCATAGAAAAAGGCCGGCGTGGTTTCCAATGCAGCGGCCAGCCGACGGATCATCTGGGGCGTAGCCCGAACCTGAGCCTTAATCGACGACAGCCTGCCAGCCGAGATGCCCATCCGAATGGCCACGTCATTATTGCTTAAGCCGAGGTCGGCCATCCGAGCCTCAATCCGCCGCCCAAGAAAAATATCGTCCATGCGTTCCTCCCAGGACCAACGTTTGTTAACAAACATTCTATATGGTCAGGCTGGCCGAGTCAAGGTATTTTTAGAAATCCCTTGCGTGATTCCAAAAAATTTGGTAAGCATTAAAACAGACAGCCCAGGGGGACGCTTTGCCCAGTTCAAAGAAAATCGGCGCTTGGCTCAAAGAACAACGGGAGCAACGTGGGCTCAGCCAAGGGAAAGTCGCCACCTACCTCGAATGCAGCCGGTCGTTTGTGGCTCAGATGGAGATTGGCTCGTCATCAGTCCCTAAAAGGTTCGTGTTCGGAATCGCAAGAGCATTTGGCCTTCCTCCCAAAAAGGTATGGGGGACAATATGGCCCGACGAAAAATATAATCCACTTGTCGGGCTTAGGGACATGGAGTGGGCGGCTCAAAGCGGCTTTTTGAAACCGGATTCGGCCGCCTACTTCAAATCGTATCAGCCGGCTCTGCCGGTGTTTGATGCACAAGCAGGGCAACCGTGGGGCTGGGCTTTAGTGGATAGGGTGGACACCACGGGAGAGACCGAATATTTACGCGGCCATGAAATCGGATATTTCCCTGCGCCGCCAGACTCACAAGTCGAAAAATGTTTTTGGGCCAAGGTGAGTGGTGATGATTCCATGGCCCCAACCCTCGGGGCCGGCGACCTGGTGCTGGTCGAAAAACTCGACCCCATAAATGGCAGGCTTTGCTTCGTCATCCCCACGGGCGCCGGAAAAACCAAGGATGCCCGTTTGGTGCGCCGTTATTTCAGGTCAGACGATGGCACGAGCACCCTTGCGGCCGACAACCAAGCTGGCGGTTTTCCGCCCATCGTAATGCCTGCCCCCAAGCACAAAGACGGGACGGGGCGCAGCCAGCAGTTCCGAGTCCACCGCGTGTCTTTCTTGCTCAAGCGGAATCCCTGACCGTTCAGCCCGCCGGGCGTGAGGGGGTACATGGTTCTATTCTCCCCTCCCTGCCCGCGACCCCCGTTTTTTCACACCCCGGTAGTTCCGAATCGTCGGCCCTTAGCCTGGCTCAACTTCATGATATCACGTTGTTATTGTGAGCCTTTTGGGCCAGGCGCGGCGGTTGTCCACCAAATAACATTGACTTTATTTATGCTTTGCATTCCTATATCTGATAGTTTAAAATGTAGGAATGGGTAAGCCCCGCAGACGTGACGTGAGAGAAGGCCGGATGGTCGATTCCTTGGCCAGGGGTGCATCCGCCCATCGGGCGTGTCTTGAGGCTAACTACAGCCGGAGTTACTGTCACAGCCATTCGGGTGCCAAGGCCAGGGACTTAGAGGAACTGGTGGACCAGCGCCGGATCGAGCTACTGAGGTCCAGGGGGGATTTGGTCCCGGCGGTTCAGGCGATTGAGCGGGCGGTGATCGGCCGCGTGAAGACGAAGCTTGAGTCTGGCGCCAAGTTGGATCGGGTCGAGACCGAGCTGGCGTCGAAGACGATTGCGCGTGTTGATCGGGCTGTGGGTGTTGATGAGCCTGAGCGTGGTAGCAATTTGAGCTTGGTGGCGATTCAGATTGGGCAATTGATCCAGCAGCGTATTGATTTCAGTAGTGATGCAGTCCCTGTGGCGGCGGCTGGGAGCGAAACGGACCAGTCACCCTCTGCAACGTAAGTCTTTCGAGGCGGCCT
>JAHJDS010000305.1 GCA_018812395.1 Pseudomonadota bacterium | reverse complement strand
TCCATGCCGATGCCGGAGATGTCCTTGCCGATCCGGTCCACGATCAGCAGGTCGATCTTGTCGAACGGTATCCTGGGGGCCATGGCCTTGGCCCGCTCCAGGAGTTTTTCCTCCTCCGGCTCGATCTCGGCCGCGGCCAGGCCCTTGACCAGGGCCACCCGGCCTTGCCCGTTCTCGACCACGCCCAGGCCCCCCCAGATCCGCCCCGAGTCGATGATCACCCGGGCCGCGGCGCGGATGACGTCTTCCAGACCGAGGTCCACGGCCGCGGCGTGCAGGCGGGCCGCCCCCTGGCGTTGGCCCAGGCCGATGGCCGTCATCTTGAGCAGGCCCGACTCGATGCGCCCGAAGAACTTGGTATGGGATTTGACGCGGTTGACGATCAGGACGGCGTCGGCCTGGGCGGCGGTGAGGCCCATGACCACCGGCGTCCCGTCGGCCAAAGCGCCCAGGGCGGCCACCTCCAACGAGGCCTTGATCGGCGCGCCGACGGACTCCTCGGTGATGCCCAGCCGGGCCAGGGTCTTCCGCTGACCCTCGGCGAAGGCCCCGCCGTGGCTGCCCATGGCCGGGACGAGGAAGGGATCCAGGCCCCACTCCCGGAGCGTTTGGACGACGGTCCGAACAATGGCCGCCCCCTGGTCGATCCGGCGGCTGCCCACGGCCACGGCCACCGTCGAGCCCGGGGACAGCCTCCTTTGGGCGTCGAGAATGGCCAGTTCCCCCCGGAGGGCGGCCTCGAGGTCGCCGACGCCGGTCGCGTCCAGGGACTGTCGGGCCAGGCCCATCAGCGGCCAGCGCGCATCGGTGGCCAACCAATCCATGACTTACGGCGTTATCCTTACCACTTCCAGGTTCATCGACAGGCGGAGCGTTCCCTTGGGCGGCACGTCCTTGATAAGGACCAGGGCCAGGCCCTGGTGGATCCGCTCGAGCCCCGACTCGGACATGGACACCGTCTCGATCGGGAAGAGCCACAGGTCCACCGCCGGCTGGAGGTCGAACATGACCTTAAAACCATCGCCTCGGCTGACCAGGCTGAAGGCCCGGACCCGCCGGGCCGTTCCCGGCCGGTCCAGGGCCAGGCGCGTCCCGCCGGTCCCGCCTGTTTGCAGGAACCGGTCCGGCCCCTGGTCCGAGAGCAGGGTCAGGTTGAATTCAACTCCCAGGTTGACCCCGGTCGGGCCCTGGACCAGGTAGTCGACCTTGAGCGTCGGGCCGTGGCCCAGCCAAAAGGTCTTGGTCAGCTCGGTGTCGGCGCCGGCCTCGCCGCAGACGACCAGTCCCCGGCGCGAGAGTCGGATGGCGGTCACCTCTTCCTGTTCCTCCACCTGGGTCTCGTAGGCCCGGCCGACGAAGTCGCCCCGCTGACGGAAGGCGCCCGCCACGAATGCCTCCGGGGTCAGGTCCGGCGCCAGGAAGTGGTCCATGAACGAGTGCCGGGGATAGCGGTCGTAGACCAACTGGTCGGCCAGCCTCTCCTCCTTGACCGCCAGAAGGTCGTGGGCCGAGGCGACGCCCTCGGCCTGGTCCTCCGGCGGGGCGCCGGCCGGTTCCTTTAAGTGGCGGTGATAGGCCTCCGGCCGCCGACCGAGGGTGTTGGTCAGGCAGAAATTTTCGTCCCGGGCGTCCCACTGGATCAGGCTGCCCCCCTGGCGCGGGCTGAAGACCAGCCCCAGGTGCGGGTTTTCGGCGATTACTTCCCGATGGCCGTCGGCGGTCAGGTCTTCCTGGGCCACGGCCCGCCAGGGCTTGGTCCCGTGTTGCGCCGCCTGGGCCTTTTTGTGCCCGGAGATGAGATGGGCGTGGACGGCGTGGCGGAGATGAGGCAGGTAGAGTCCGCCGAACAGGCCGTGCCAGTAGGCGCAGTTGCACTGGGCCTGATAGAGGTCCATCGGATCAACGCCGGTCTGACGCACCAGACGCGAAAGGCGCAGCATCTTCTTGTGCATCAGGTTGGCTTCCGGGTATTTCACCAGGAAGTTGTCCCAGACGCCGCCGCGGATGAACGGCCGCCAATCGTCCAGGCGATCTTCTTGCTCGAGGATGGTCCGGACGTCCTCGAAGTGCCGGGCCGCCGCCACAGGCAGGGCCCACTCGGCCATTTCGGCGTAGGAGGCCGAGGGCACGTAAACGCGGCCGGCCGGCGCCTCGGCCTCCAGGTACTCCCCGGGCGTCATGGTGACGATCCGGTCGCGGTGCTCGTCCAGGGCGTCCAGAAATTTTTGGAGCCATTTCTGCCGAAAAACCCAATCATGGGTCTTGGGCCACAGGCCGAACTTTTCGCCGTCGTCGCCGTAAAAGGCGGCCGTGGCGCCGGGCAGGTCGGCCATTTCCAGGAGGTGCTCGATCACCTCGTCGACGGGCCGAAAGGGGATCAGATACCGCAGGTGTTTGGAGGTGGGCAGCAGGGCCAGTCGATGGCCGTGCTTTTCCGTGATCCGGTATTGGTTCGTTTCCGCCGGGGACAGCCCGGCGTAGAGGAAATGGGTGTCGTCGACAAAGGTGTAGGTCAGGCCCGCCGGGGCGACCACGGCCGGCAGCTCCGGCGACCACACCCGTTCGGTGAGCCAGAAGCCCCGCGGCCGTTGTCCGAACAGGTCGGCCAGGCGGCGGTTCATGGCCTCGAGCTGTCCCTGGGCGTCCCCAGGCGGAATCGAGGCCAGCAGGGGCTCGTACAGGCCGCCGCTCATGATCTCGACCTGGCCGCGTTCGATCATCCGGCCGATCAGTTCCAGGGTGGCCGGGTGCCCGTTCTCGAGCCAGTCCAACAGGGGCCCGCTCAGGTGCAGGCCGAAGGAGATCCCGGGCTGGGCGTCGAAGTGCTCGATCAGGGGCCGGTAGCAGGTCTCGACGGCGGTCCGAAAGACGTGGTCGAAATTGCCGACCGGCTGATGGAGATGGAGGGCCATGACCAGGCTGACGGCGCTCAACAGTCACCTCCGCCGACCAAGATGGTCTTGGCGTAATTGGGGTGGAAATTGAGTTTCCGGGCCAGGGTGGTCAGGATGGAAATTCCCTTCTTATCCGGTTTGAGACCGATGTCTTTCATCCGAGGCAGCATCCGGCTGAAGGCGTTTTGGAGCGGCCAGGGGTCCAGGCCGAGCTTGAATCTCCGGGCCGCGTCGAGCAGGATTGTTATTTCCAGGATCTCCGGCGCCCCGACGCGGTCCGCGGGGAGGTCGAACTGGTCCAGGATGCGCCGGGTAAAGGCCCGGGCCAGTTCGGGCCGGTCCAGGTCCAGCTTGAAGGCCCGGTAGCGGCGGATGAAGAACCCGAGCATTGACGGCTCCGAGACCCCGACTTCCGCTTGCAGCAGGCCGATGATCTGTTCGGTCATCCGGGCGCCGATGATTTTACGCAACACGTCGGCGCCGGTGGTCCCGGGCGGGTCGTTGGCCTGGGCCGGGGTCAGGTCGCGCAGCAGTTCCCGGGTCAGGCCGTGGACGCCCGTGTCCCGGGCTATTTCAATGGCCCGGTAGGCGTAGCGCAGCACCTGTTCGGCCTCGAGGCCGGTGATGTCGTCGAAGAACCAGCCGCAGGAGGTGAACATTTCCATGGCCCGGTGCTGCATCTCCAACACCGCCAGGGCGGCCTTCTCCTCGCTGGCCGTCAAATTATCCCGGCCGTGGCGGGTGAAGAACTCCCGCCTGACCCGGGCGCTGGGATCGATCACCAGTTCGAGGTAATCGTTGCGGGCCGCCCAGACGTCGTCGAAGTACCGTCGCCCCAGGTCCTCGTAAATTCGAATCAGATGGTCCCGGAGGCGATTCAGGCCTTGACGCAACGGGCGGCGCCATTCTTGGTTCCAGCCCGGATGGTCGTTCAGGTTGCAGCCGCAGTCCCCCTCCCAGCGGCCGACGCCGTGGGGGCAGCTCCACGACGACGGCTCGACGACGTCCACCTCGTCCTGGGGCGGGTGCTCGGCCAGAAACAATTCGGGCACACTCAGACGGATGTCCCGGCTCCGCTGGAATTGGTTGAGGACGTAGGCCAGGGCCATGTCCCCGAACTTGTGGTGGTGGCCGAAGGACTCGCCGTCGGTGGCGATGAGGACCAGTTGCGGCCGGTCGTTGGTCTCGTCGAAGGCGGCCTTGATGCGGGCCACGAACCGCTCGCCGCTCTGGAGCAGGTCCTCGAAGGCCACGCCCTGGGACAGGGAGGCCTGGTAGAACAGGACGTCGAGGTGGCGGCCGCCTTTCAAGAGGCAGCGGTAGGCCCGCCGGGTGTCCACCCCGCCGTTGGCGACGTCCTGCCACCGGCCCCCGGACAGGGGGCGGACGCGCCGAGCCTGATAGGGGGAGAGGATGACGAACCGCAGACCGTGGTCGGCCAGGACCTCGAGAGTGGGCCGGTCGGCGGCCGTTTCCGGGAGCCACATTCCGCCGGCCGCCCGGCCGAACCGGGCCTCGAAGTCCCGGAGGCCCCACCGGACCTGGGTGACCCGGTCGTGGTCGTTGGCCAGGGGCATGATCTGGTGGCCGTAGGCCTGGGCCAGGGCGTTTCCCACGCCGAATCGTTTCTGCCCCAGGAGATCGGCCCGGGTGACGGCCTGATAGGTCCGGGGGTGACGCTCCTCGATCCAGGAGAGCAGCGTCGGGCCGAAGTTGAAGCTCATCAGGGCGTAATTGTTCTGGATGCCCAGGATGCGGCCCTTGAGGTCGGTCAGCCTGGCCCGGGAATTGGGGCCGTAGGCCTCGCGCCAGACCCGTTCGTTCCAATCGTGAAAGGGCGCGGCCGAGGGCTGACGGGGTATCCGGCCGGTCCAGGGATTGTCCCGTGGCGGCTGGTAAAAGTGGCCGTGGATGCACAAATATCTAGGCATGAAACCTCGCTCCAGGTGCGTCTTGACTCCTGAGCTTAATGCAAGGCCGGCCAAAACTCAAGACCCACTTGGCCTGGGAACCGGGGTCGGTTATGATGGGGCGACCTTTGGGGAGGGGATGATGGCCCTTGAAATTCTGTTTGTGGCCTCCGAGGTGGGCTCGCTGGCCCAGACGGGCGGGCTGGCCGACGTCCTGGCCGCGCTGCCCGTCGAGCTGGGTCGGCTTGGCCTGGACGTGTCCGTGGTCATGCCCGATTACGGCCGCCTGGTGGCCGACCGCCGCGAGTTGAGTCCGGTGATCGACGCCCTGACGGTGCCGTTTCTGGGGACCACGGTCAAGGTCCGGGTGATGCGGAGCGACCGGCTGGGGGTGCCGGTCTACCTGATCGGATATGATCCCTTTTTCGACCGCGACCATATCTACGGTCCGCCGACGGGGGGTTATTGGGACAACGCTGAGCGGTACGCCCTGTTCTGCCAGGCGGTGCTGGCCCTGTGCCGTGACCGGGGCTGGCGTCCGGACGTGATCCACGCCCACGACTGGCAGGCGGCCTTGATGGCGCCCCTGCTGGCCTGGGCCGCCGATGATGCTCTGGCCTCCACGGCCACGCTCTTGACCATTCACAACCTCGAACACCAGGGCCGCTTTTCGAGGGACAAGTTCGCCGCCACCGGCCTGCCGGCCCATCTGGACGACCGGCGCGGCCTCGAGTTCTGGGGCGACGTCAGCTTCCTCAAGGGCGGGATCATCATGGCCGACGGGGTGGGGACGGTCAGCCCGACCCACGCCGCGGAAATCCAGACGCCCGAGTTCGGCTACGGTCTGGACGGCGTGCTCCGGGACCGCGGCGGCGAGGTGTTCGGCATCCTCAACGGCATCGACCCCGCGGCCTGGGACCCGGGCACGGACGAGGCCCTGCCGGCCAACTACTCGCCGGCCGATCTGTCCGGCAAGGGCGGGTGCAAGGCGGCCCTCCTGGCCGAATTCGACCTGGCGCCCCGGCCGGACCGGCCGCTGGTGGGGGTGGTCACCCGGCTGGCCCGGCAAAAGGGCTTTCAACTGCTGCGGGACGGCTGGGAAGACTTCCTGGCCCTGGACTACGGTCTGGTCCTGTTGGGCTCCTCTCCCGTGGCCGAGCTGGCCGAGTTCTTTTCCCGGGCGGCGGCCGCGCACCCGGACCGGGTGGCGGTCGTGTTCGGGCAGGACTACGGTCTGGCCCGGCGGATCCTGGGCGGTTGCGATATATTCCTGATGCCTTCGCTCAACGAACCCTGCGGGCTGACCCAGATGTACGCCCTGCGCTACGGGGCCGTGCCGGTGGTCCGGGCCGTCGGCGGCCTCAACGACACCGTGTCCGAGATCGATCCGGACCGGGATGAAGGCACCGGCTTCAGATTCAAGCCGTTCGCGCCGGGGGCCCTGAGGGACGCCCTGGCCCGAGCGGAGGGCGTCTACCTGGAGGCCCCGGACTGGCATCGGGCCAGAGGGCGGGGCATGGCTCGAGACTTCGCCTGGCCGGCCGGGCAATACGTCGAGGTGTATCAGCGGTTGGTCCAGGCCAAGCGCCTCGAGCGGGCGATGGGCCCGGGTCGAACTGACTTGGTTTCTGGGGATAAATAGCTGAAGGCCGGGGGGGCGGAGGGGACAGCCGCGATCAGCCGATGAATCCGCCGTAACCACGAAGACTGACCGTCACTGGGTCAAAGCCCAATTCCGTCAGCTTGGCGACCACTCGCTGTCGGGTCTGATCCTCGGTCAGACGGGCGATCTGCGTCGGCTCCACCTCGATGACGGCCGCCTTGCCCCTCACCCGGCACCGGACCAGCCCCAGCCCCAAATCCTGGAGGAACGCCTCGGCCCGGTCGATGCGGCGCAGCAGGGCCGAGTCCAGTTCGACCCCGACCTCCATCCGGGTGGCCAGGCAGGCCGCCGCCGGCTTGTCGGCCACGGGCAGGCCCAGATCCCGGGCGATTTGCCTGAGATCGGCCTTGGTCAGTCCGGCCTCGAGCAAGGGGCTGCGGACGCCCAACTCGGCGGCGGCCCGCATCCCGGGGCGGTCGTCGGCCGAGTCGTCGGCATTGGCGCCGTCGACCACCGCGCCGAGGCCCTTGGCGGCGGCCAGGTCCACCAGGCGTCCGAACCGGAGCCGCTTGCAACGGTAGCACCGGTCCGGGGGATTGAGGCGCACGTCGGCCTCGGTCCGTTCGTCCAGGCGGAGGCGGTGCCACCGGACGCCGGCCAGTCGGACGATCGCTTCGGCGTCGGCCAGGTCCCGCCGCGGGGTGAGGGGGGAGTCCACGGTGGCCGCCTCGACGTGCTCGGCCGTTCGGGCCGCCAGGCAGAGCAACGCGGCGCTGTCCACCCCGCCGCTCAGCGCCACCAGCAGCCGGCCCATCCGGGTCAACGCGGCCGTCAGCCGGTCCAGTTTATGGCGCGTATCTCTGTCCACGGTCGTTTCTCAAAACCTCGAGACCCCGTCGAACATAGATGTATCACACCGGGGCGGGGCCCGCCAGCCTGGCGGCGAACGCCCGGTTTTTTACTTGCTCCAGGGCCGAAAAGGTGTTTCAATTCCGGCGTATGTCCCGCCATCGACCCAGACGGCGCCACCGACCAAGGCGGCGGCCATGAGCCGGATCGCCCCGGGCGTGTATCTCGAGTCCAGGTCAGCCACCTTGGGCGTGGGAGATACCGCCCAACGGAGGCAGCTGGATAACTACTGGACGGCCCGGCAGATCGACGAGGAGACGGTCCGGATCGAACTCCTGGACATGGACGACCGTCCGACCGGCATCACCGAGGAAGTGGAGATCGAGGAATTCGAGAAACGGTTCGTTGCCCAGCCCGGTTACCTGGAGACCCGTGAGGCGAGGCAGAAACAGACCCGGGTGGAAAAGATAGTCGCCCTGGCCGAACGTCACTATCAGGACAAGGAGTACAACTCCGCCGAGTTCGAGTTCAATAACGCCCTTAAATTTGACGAGGATAACGTTCGGGCCAACTTCGGCCTGGGCCAGACCTACGTCCAGATGGGCGAGACGGACAAGGCCCGGGAGGTGTTCGTCAGGCTGTCCGGCATCGAGGCCGTGTTCGAGGAAAGGAACAAGCACCTGTTCAACGAATTCGGCATCGCGCTGCGCAAGATGGGCCTGTTCGAGGAGGCCATCGGTCACTACCAAAAGGCCCTGTCCATTGTCGACGACGACGAAAACCTGTACTACAACCTGGGGCGGGTCTGCCACGAGAAGGGGGACCGGGCGGCGGCCGTCAACTGGTTGACGCTGGCTCTGAAAATCAATCCCGACTTCGCCGAGGGGCGGGCCTATCTGGCCCATCTCGAGGCCACCGAGGACTGAGACCATGACCGAAGGCATGATCCCCACCCCGGAGCGCCGCAGCCCGAGGAGCCGGATGCTGCTCTACATCCTGCTGGGCGTGGCCGTGATTTGGATCTTCTACCAGTACATGAGTCCGGGGCAAAATCTGCTTCAGGTGACCCGCCTGCGGTCCCCGGCCGGGACGCGACTCGGCGCGGCCGGGGTGGTGGACATGTCCAAGGGCCGCCTGGTGGTGATGGTCAAACTGCTCAAGCCGGCCCCGTCGGATTTGCGAGTCCAGGTTTTCGAGCCGCCCCGGCCGCTGGCCGGCGGGATCAGCGCGGCCCGGGACCGCCAGGCTCGGCAGGCCGAACTGGCCCGGGGCCTTTTGGCCGGGGTGGTCAGCTACGTCCCCTTTGTGGTCACCGAAACCAAGGTCGTGGCCGCGGGCACGCTCCCCAAGGGCAAAGACAGTCTGCAATTCGATCTGCCCCAGGGTTTCAAGCCCCGGGTGGGCGGACTCGTCCGCCTGATAGCGGCCGATCGCCCCTGGGCCAGCGGCGTGTTCAGGACCCCGGAGGAGGCCCGCCGGCAGAAGTGACCGGCTTCGGGGGCCGCCCGGGAAAGGCGTGGACGTTGGATTCCCGGGCCGCGGTTTTCCGGCGATTACTCGAGCTGAGGTGAACGGTGCCGGCCCCGGCCGATTTTTTCCAACTGGGCGACGACCCGCTCGCGGCCGAATTGTTCGACGGCCTGGAGTACGTCTGGGAGGCCCTGGAACGCCTCCGCGTCTTTTTCGAGCAAAAACTCGAGCCCAACGTGGGGCCCGTCCGGGAGCGGTTCGGCGACCTTGTCTCCCGGACGACAGTCCTGCACCAGGGGCGGCTCATCATCGACGGGGTGCGGCTCGATCCGGGCGACGCCACCAAGGGGTCGTTCGGGGTCAGCGTCGACGGCCAGGCCCTGGAGGGGGCGACCCTCATCTACGCCGGGGCGTCCATCGCCTCGGACGAGGTGGAGTTGTCCCCGGGGGCGGTCGTCGAGCCGGGGGCCATGATCAAGGGACCGACCCGGATCGGCCCCCGCACCGAGGTCCGGCAGGGGGCCTATCTGCGGGGCAACTGTCTGGTCGGCGCGGGTTGCGTGGTCGGCCACGTGACCGAGGTCAAGACGGCCGTGTTTCTGGACGGGGCCAAGGCCGGCCACTTCGCCTACGTCGGTGACTCGATTCTCGGCCGGGGCTGCAACCTGGGCGCCGGGACCAAGCTGGCCAACCTCAAGATCGTCGAGGGCGGCGTCGACCTCAAGATCGAGGGCAAAATATTTCGGACCGGTCTGCGCAAGCTGGGGGCGATCATCGGCGACGGTTGCGAGCTGGGCTGCAACTCGGTGACCAACCCCGGCGTCCTGCTCGGTCCGCGGAGCCTGGTGGCGCCCAATTCGACGGTCAGTCCGGGCTACTATCGGGCCCGGTCGGTGATTCGCCCCCCGCGGTCCGTGGTTCGGTGACCAGGGCCGCCGTCGCCCTGGGGGCCCGTCTGGCCGGGGTGCCGTGGGTCAAGACCCTGGGCATCCGGCCCAACCTCGAGGATTATTCGCCGTCGGATCTGGACCTGATCCAGGCGGCGCCGGTCATCTACTATCCCACCCACTACTTCGCCGCCCAAATGTGCGCCATGGGCAAGCGCATCTTTCCCTCCCTGACCTGCCACCAGCTCCAGGGCGACAAGATAAAGCAGACGACCCTGTTCAAGTTGCGGGGCGTGCCTCACCCCCGAACCAGGGTCTATTTCCACCGCCAGCGCCGGCGGATCCCCGGGGAGTGGGATTATCCGTTCGTGGCCAAGACGCCCCGCTTCTCCGGGCGGGGGGAGGGGGTGTTCCTGATCCAAGGGCCCCGGGACCTGGAGCGCTACCTGGACGGGCATCCGGTGGCCTATATTCAGCGTTTTTTGCCCGGGGCCGAGGTCTTGCGGGTGGTGGCCCTCAACTACCGGTCCGTCGTCGCCTACTGGCGGCGGCCGCCCGCCGGCGAATGGCGGGCCAACGTTCACGCCGGAGCGTCCATCTCCTTTGAAGACCTGCCGCCCGACGCCATCCGCCTGGCCGTGGAGGCGGCCGGGGCCTGCGATCTCGATGAGGTCGGCCTGGACCTGGCCCGGAGCGACGGCCGGTGGTACGTCCTGGAAGCCAACATGAAATACGGCACCGTCGGGTTGCGGGAGGCCGGCGTCGATCCGGCCCGGGTGGTGGGAGACATGATCGCCGCGGGCGAGATTTGACCGCCGGGTGGCGGGCGACACCGGTTTTATAGTAAACTTGGGCCAAAACCCCCAGTTTACCGGGACGGCGGCCGTGACCGAGAAGTTCTTGCCCACCAGCGACTTCATGACCGACCTGTTATCGGCGATCAAGTTCGGCATCATCGTCGCCGACGCCGACGCCCGGGTGCGCTACGTCAATCCCTTTGCCGAAGACCTTTTCGGTTACCGGGAAAGTGAAATAGTTGGTCGGGAACTGTCCCGACTGTTCATGGCCGACGACGAGGCGGTCTTTTTGCCCAACATCCTGACTCTGACCCGGCGTCGAGGAGGCTATGAGGGCGAGATCCTGCTCCGCGGCTCC
>JAHJDS010000304.1 GCA_018812395.1 Pseudomonadota bacterium | reverse complement strand
TGGGTTTGACCTCGGACGATGAAGCCGAAATCGGTCTGAGGCAGAATAGCCTACCAATGAGCATATGAGAGATATATCTTTACTCTCGCCATAGGCGAAGAGTGACAAGGTATGTGAGCAATACCTCGATTCTCATTCGGCCACCGACAAGCGCCACATTGGAAAAAGTCACAGCTCTATCAGAATCTAAGGTAAGTCCAAAGATAACAAATTTCCTTGTTCAGAGGCAGGGGATCAGCGCACCACCGGCAGGCACCGCTTGGCCTGGGGACTCCACTGCTGGCCAGGCGGGCAGCGATGGACCGCCGGCGGCCGCGGTGGGGCGGCCCGACGCATACAGCGCCGTAGCCTGGCGTTCCACCAAAGCCCCGGTGGACAGACACACCGACGCAATCGGGCGTTCCAGTGCTGGCCGGGCGGGCAGCGGTGAACCATCGGCGGCCTTCCCGGTTGCGCGGCTCGGGCCACGCACCGCCTTTGCCGGGCGTTCCACCAGTGCCCGGGCGGGCAGACGCACCTTCGCCTCCGAACATCCCAGTGTTGCCCCGGCGGGCAGCGGCGGACCATCGGCGGCCTTCCCGTTACTGCCCGGGCCACGCACCGCCCCAGCCGGGCGTTCCACCAGTGACCGGGCAGGCAGACACAGCGCCGCATCCGGCCGTTCCACAGCTGTCCGGGCGGGCAGCGGACACCTGGCCGGTAACCGGGCTGAGGCCCGACCATGGCCAGGCAGCGCCCTGACCGGGCGTTCCAGACTTGTCCTGGCGGGCAGCGCCCTGACACACCAGGCCCGGGAGTGGGCCCAGGACCGGGCTGGGGAGTGGCCCCGGGACCGGGCGCGGGGCCGGCCGGGGTGGTCTTGACCCCGGACACGCAGCATCGGCTTCTGATTGGCCGGGGGACGCCGTGTTTCAGCCGGCACCAGGCCCGGCGGTCCCGGTCACTCGGCCGAACGTAAGTGAAGGCCCGGCAGCGCGGATCGGCCAGGCAGGCCCGCCGGCAGGCGTCGGGCGACCTGGCCGGCATGACCAGTTTGCGGTAGTCCAGGCCCGGCCGGTTCAGGTTCGGCTCGGAGGTGACGTCGGCCGGAAACGGGACCATGGTCGGCGGGTGATAGGCCGTGGCCGGCCCGCCGCCCGGGGGCTTGACCGCCGTCCGCGGCGGGGGCGGGGAAGGCGCCGGCGGCACCACGTGACCTGGGAACGATAACGGCTTGCCCGGGATCTCGACGCACTTGATCGAGACGATCCGGTTGTCAAAGCCATGAGCTTGGAGGTTCGGCAGGCCGGCCCCGGGCGGGATGTCCAACCGCTGGCCCTTGAAATTCTTCTGGTCCCAGACGGTGCACTTCACCCACCTCCCGAGCCTGATCGAGGATATGGCCTTTCTCAAATGCTTGGGCAGATAGGCCGACGTAAAGGGGGCCACAAAATGATTGCGCCAGCCGCCGAACCAGGGGAGGTTCCAGGTCTCACCGCAGTTGGGCCCCGGCCGGCGGGTGGTGAAGTATCTGAACTGCTGGCAACTGACCGACTTGATGGCGTTCTTGAAGGCCCACGGCAGGTTGGTCGCGGAGGAACTATTCAGGACGAGGCACTTGCCGTAAAAATAATTGCCCGTGCAGACCAGGCAGTCGGCATTGGGCGGGACCTTGGCCGAGGAGATGCGATTGGTCCAGTCAAGGAGGATGCCCCTCTCGCCGCAGATTTGGATGGACGCCCCCTTTTTATTGTAGGCGTCCCAAAAAGTGCCGCAGCGCGGTTGATAGGCCGGGCACTTGTTGAAATACCCGCAAGAGTAGTACTGGGCCAGGGAAAACGCGGGCCAGGACAACAGCCCGACGACCACGGAGATAACGGCCAGTCTTTTCACGGCGCCCCTCCCAATAGCCCAAGACAGTGGGCGACTATGTGTTTGTCGGAGAAATCCTCCGAAATCCTCCTAACGCACCACCGGCAGGCAGCGTTTGGCCTGGGGACTCCACTGCTGGCCGGGCGGACAGG
>JAHJDS010000303.1 GCA_018812395.1 Pseudomonadota bacterium | reverse complement strand
CGGCGGTGTACGACGCCCACCTGACCCGCCGGCCCCTGGCGACCATGGTCCTGCGCGACGAGGCCGAGTTCAACTCGGTCGTCCTGTCCGGGGGCCGGATTTTGGGGTTCTCGCCCGAGCAGGCCGGCGGCCTGGCGCCGCATCCCGGGCGGGCCTGGGCCTACACCGGCGTCCAGGTGGTCGAGCCGTCGGTGTTCGCCTTTTTGCCCGAGGGTTTTTCGCACATCATTGACGTCTACTGGGCGGCCATGGCCGCCGGGGGCTACGTGGCCGGCTACATCGACGAGGCGTCATTTTGGGACGAGGCCGGGGATCTGAGAAGATACCTCAATCTGCATCAACGCCTGATGGCCCGGCGGGGAGAGACTCTCTGGGTCCATCCCCAGGCCCGGGTGGCCGACGGGGTCGAGGTCAGCGGTTTTGCCTGTGTCGGAGAGGGGGCCGTGGTCGAGGCCGGGGCCAGGCTCGAAGACGCCGTGATCTGGCCGGGGGCAATCGTCCGGGACAGCGCCCGGGTGATCCGGTCGGTCGTCGGCCAGGGCGTGCTGGGACGAACCGCGGAGGACGAGGCCTTTGTCGCCGATAAATTCTGAGTTGAACAAGTTCGTGCAAGAGCACTGGCCCGGCGCCGGGGAAATGGATTTCGAGGCCCTGGCCGTGGACGGATCGGACCGCCGCTTCTGGCGGGTACGCCGGGGCGAGGAGAGCCGGATAATCATCGATCATCCCGACGGTCGACGGGCCGCGTCCGGGCTGTCGTCCGAAAACGACGCCTATCATTTCATCGCCCGGCACCTGGACGCCCGCGGCCTGCCCGTGCCCCGGGTCCTGGCCCACGACCGCCGCAACGGACGGCTACTGGTCACCGATCTGGGGGACCGCCTGCTGATGGCGGCCGCCCGGGAGAGGAGCGATGACCCCGAGGCCCTGATCGAACTCTACCTGCCGGTGATTCAACTCCTGGTCGACCTGCAGCTCCGGGCCAAGGACGGGTTCGACCCCACTTGGTGTCACGACACGACCCGGTTCACCGCGGCGTTCTTCCGGGAGCGCGAGGCGGACTACTTTGTCGAGGCCTTCGGCTGGAACTACCTGGGCCTGAACGCCGACAATCCCCGCCTGCCGACCGAGCTGGATCGCCTGGCCGTGGTCGCGGCCGGCGGTCCGGCCGAGTGCCTGGTCCATCGCGACTTCCAGTCCCGCAACATCCTGCTGACCGAGAGCGGGCCGGCCATGGTCGATTTCCAATCGGCCCGGCTGGGACCGCCGGCCTACGACCTGGCGGCCGTGGTGCTGGACCCGTACGTGGACCTGGACTGGGAGATACGGGACGTCCTGTTGGAGATCTATTTCGACCTGACTCACGGTCCGATCTGGCCCGACGAGGCCGCCTTTCGGGAATCTTTCTGGGTGGTGGCCCTGCACCGGACCATGCAGACCCTGGGGGCCTTCGGGTTTCTGACCAGGGTCAAGGGCCGGGCCCATTTTGCCGAAAACGTCCCGGCCGGGGTGGGCAACCTGGTCTGGCTGCTGGGCCGGCCCGAGGGCGACGACTCTCCGGCCCTGCGCGAGTTGGTCGGTCGGATCCAAGAGGCGACCCCAGCGTGAGCCCGGTAGTGGCCATCGTCGGGCGGCCCAACGTCGGCAAGTCGACCCTGTTCAACCGGCTCACCCGGAGCCGGCAGGCCATTGTCGACGACCTGCCCGGGGTGACCCGCGACCGGCTGTTCGGCGAGGTGAGACACGCCGGACGCCGATTCACCGTGGTCGACACCGGCGGCTTCGCCCCGGCCGGGGACGAGGATTTTTCAGACGCTGTCCACGCCCAGATCGAGCTGGCCGTCGAGGCGGCCGACGCGGTCGTCTGCCTTTTGGACGGCCGGGCCGGACTGATCCCGGACGACCAGGAGGTGGTCAATCGCCTGCGGCGTTTCGCCGGTCCGGTCCTGTACGCGGTCAACAAGGTGGACGGCCCGGAGCAGGAGTGGCGTGTGGACGACTTCTGGCGTCTGGGCGTCGACGACCTGGTGGGCGTCTCGGCCGCCCACGGCTACGGCGTGCGCGAGGTGCTCCGGTTTTTGACCGAAAATCTACCGGAGGAAAGGCCCGAGGACGACGAGGAGGAGCCGGCCCGCATCCGGGTGGCCGTGGTGGGCCGGCCCAACGTGGGCAAGAGCTCGCTGGTCAACCGTTTGCTGGGCGAGGAGCGGGTGGTGGTGAGCCCCCGGGCGGGGACGACGCGGGACACCGTGGACACCGACTTCGACTTCGGCGAGCATCGCTTTACGTTGATGGACACGGCGGGGCTGAGGCGCAAGAGCCGCGTCGACGGCCGGATCGAGCGGTATTCGACCATCCGGGCGATCAACGCCATCGAGCGCTGCCATGTGGCGGTGCTCATGGTGGACGGGACCGAGGAGGTGGCCGACCAGGACCTGCGCATCGGCCGG
>JAHJDS010000302.1 GCA_018812395.1 Pseudomonadota bacterium | reverse complement strand
TACGTCCTATGGCGCCAACGACGTGCGCATGCCGGACCTGACCACCTTCTACACCGCCATGCCGGTGACCAACTACCTGCGCGTGGACTGGATGAGCAACGACAAGTCCACCGGAGCCCGGATCGAGTTCGGCATCTCGGCCGGAATCGGCCACGGCGCGGGGGCCGTCGGCCTGCGGTACATGTACGGCTGGTACAAGTTCGGCCGCTGCCGGCTGGTCATCGGTCACACCGACAACCTGCTGGCCTCGCTGGCCTACGCCCCGTACCAGTGGCTGGGCCTGGCGGCCTTGGGCAGCTTCACCAGCGGCGGCGCGGCCAACTTCGCCGCCCCGGTCGTGCTGTTCATCGGTCACGGCAAGCAGTACTCCGGCCGTTTCGCCCAGATCGCCCTGTACTACGACGTCGGCCCCTGGACCTTCATGGTCGCCATCGGCCAGGCCCCGACCAACAACGCCGGCAACCCGGTGGGTAACGCCTTTGCGGCCAACACCATGTGGCCGCGCCTGGACCTGGCGGTCAAGTACAAGGGCAAGTACATCGGTCTCGCCCCCGGCATATCGATCTACATGAGCGAGCGGGAGTCCATCAATGGCGGCAACATCGTTGACGACCGGATCCTCAGCTACCTGGTGGTCCTGCCGTTTCGGATCTCGCTCGGAAAATTCCGGATAGTGGGCGAGCTGTCTCACGGCCGGAACTGGGTGGCGGCCAACTACTTCCCGGGCCAGACGGTATGGAACCGCGCCGTTTACTGGGGCGGCGCCAATGATCCGGCCCGGATCAAGGTCGAGGACACCTACTTTCTGGCCGCCTGTCTCGGCCTGGAGTACCACCTGGGCCGGGTCAGTTTTCACCTGGGAGGCGGGTGGCACAAATCGACCAACGCCACCGAGGACGTTCCCGGTGGCTGGCGCCACGGCCAGCAGGTTCGGTTCGCCTTCAACTTCGCCGTCCGTTACCGGGTGAACAAGCACTTCGTCATCGCCCCGGAGGTCTCCTACTGGTACTACGGCTGGGACCCCACCCAGGACGTGGGCGGCGGCGCCATGCCCGGACGCATCCCTCTGCCGGCCAGGGGCAGCATGTTCGCCGACTTCGGCAGCGCCTGGCTGGCGGGTATTTCCTTCCAGTTCCGGTTCTAAACCGCGACAGGCAAGCTTTCAAAAAAAACCCGGGGGTGACGACCTCCGGGTTTTTTATCGCCGGTCGGCCGGACAATAGCCTTGAAGATCGGGCCGGGTCATCCCGCGGCTGCCTGCCTTCCGGTTACCAGGACGGGGGTCACGTCTTCTCACGACGGCTGGGAACCAGCTCCTCCAGAAGCTGCATCTGGACGTCCTGGACCTGCATCAGCCGCTGCCATTGGCTCATCAGCAGGTGGTCCACTTTTTGTTGGATGTGGCGGATCTCGAGTTCGGCCTTGAGGTTGACGCGGTAGTCGTTCTCGGCCCGAAAGCGGTCCTTGGCCTCCTGCCGGTTCTGGCTCATCATGATGATCGGCGCCTGGAGGGCCGCCAGACAGGACAGGACCAGGTTCAGCAGGATAAAGGGATACGGATCAAATGGTTTCCATAACCAGACCACAACGTTGGCGGCGATCCAGAACAACATGATGCTAAGGAAGGAGATAATGAACCGCCAACTGCCGCCGAATTCGGCGATCCGGTCAGATAAGCGCTCCCCAAAAGTGAGTCGCTGGTTGAATTCGTCGTTGATGTTTTTTGAGAGGAGTTCATGCTGCTGCAGACTTGCGACGACCTCTTTCTCAATGTTCGAAAGTTCCCCCTTCTCGGCTTCCAGGACGTTTTGGATGTATTTGGTTCGGAACCGGCTCAGGTCCTGATGACAGATGTAGCCGCCAGTGGACCAGTCGGGGTGATCGGTCTTGATCACCTCGACGATCACCGGCCGGACCATTTCGGCGGGCATGACCTCGCTCAGATCCGTGGGCTGGCCACAGATCTGACAGGCGACTTTTTTATGGGCTGATTCTGACATAAGGCCTCCCTTCAGCGAACCTGGGACTTGTAAACGACTCGCCCCGGGGGCGACATCAACGGCGGCGGACGGCCAGGCAGTCAATCCCCGCGGCCGCCGTGTTCGATGGGATCGCCCTTGTAGCCCAGGGCCTTGAAATCCAGCCAGTCCGTGCCAATGACTGTCTTCCTGACCCGCAAGGGGGCCTTTTTGACCCAGGCCGGACTCAGGCCGCGCCGGATCAGGTCGACGTATTTTTGGCCCCGCATTTCATCGTGGCACCGGGCGCAGCCCTTCTCCGGGGACCTGTGCAGGATCGGGTGGCACTGGGCGCAACTGAGGGCCGTCTCGGCCGGGCCGACCTGGTGGGCCAGGACCCAGTACATCCGGGTCTTGACCCACTTGTACTTGCCCGAATATTTTAGCCCGGCGGCCTTCATGCCCTGGATGAAGGACCGCTGCCAGTCGGCCGTTTTCCAGAAACCGCCGTCCGTCCACAGGTGGGGGACGAGCAGGTAGTTGTACTCGGCGTCCGCGCCCTGGACCGCGTCGTGGACCTTGAAGGGGTAGATCCGGGCCGTCTTGTCCCCCGGGCTCCCCTCGGGCCGGGTGAGGACGGTCACGCCTTTGAGGTTGATCCTGTCGCCGAGCAGGTGGCGCCGGGTGTACCCGTTGTACCAGGCGTAGGTCGGTTTGACCCACCGGCCCCAGGTGAAGGCCCCCTTCTGCCAGTCATATCGGGGCAGGCCCGAGGGGTACTTGCTGGCCGGGCGCTTCCGGTCGCCGGCCGCGGACCAGTCCCAGGACATCTTGGTGTGTCGGGCCCGCGCGAAAAACGGCACGTGGCAGGTCTCGCAGGCGACGTGCTTGACGTGTTGGTTGAGGTGATGGCCCAGCTCGGCCCCGGCGTGGGGCCGGGCCGTGTGGCAGGACTCGCAGGTGACCACCCCCTCGACGACCGGCACCGAGGTCGCCCGGCCGGCGATCTTGTGGTTGGTGGTGCGGTGGCAGTGGTGGCATTTCAGGTCGTAGCCGCCCATGTGGACGTCCAGGTCTCGCGAGGGCCTGATCAAGGCCCGGCACATGTCGCCGTGCTTGACCGCGTCGCCGCCGCCGCCGCTCATGTGACACCCCCCGCAGGTTCCCCGGTTGGGGCGGCCCACGGCCCGGGCCACCTTGACCAGATCCACTCCCTTGGCCGGCATGCCCGCCGCGGGCGGGGCCTTGACGTACGTTCCGGTGGTGTCGTGGCAGACCAGGCAGTCGATCCGGCCGGGATCCTTGAAGTCGAACTTGGCCTTGCTCCAGCCGTACCCGACGTGGCAGCTCGTACACCGCGGCCAGTTGGCGGCGATGTGGATGCAGAAGTTGTTGATCGTCCGGGTGGCCTTGCCCAGGTCCGTCGCCCGGGTGTGGCCCACGGTATACGGACTCGGCCCCTTCCACAGCCAGTGGGCGCTCTGGAGCACGTCTTGACCCTGCTTGGCGTGGCAGCGGAGGCACTCCCGGGTGACCTGAAACGGCGTCGGTCGCGGCAGCAGCTTGACCAGCCGGGCGTGATCCGGAACCCGCTTGCGGTGGCAGCCGGTGCAGTCGGTCGGGCCCTTCTTTTGTCGCTGGTGACAACCCCGACACTGCCGGTGCAAGGCGCTATGCAATGATATGGTCGAGGCGGCGCCCGTCTTTCCGCCACGGTGGCAGGCCCCGCAGCCTTCGATTTCCGGACGGGGGAGGTCCGCCGCCCGGGCGTGGTGGCATTGGAGGCAGTCACCGACCACCTGGGCGTGCTTGGCGTGCATGAAGCGAACCGGGCCGTACTTGTCGGTGGCGAGTAGCGGACTCGACAGCAGCAGGAAGCGGTGCTTCAGGTCCCGCCAGGTAGGCCTGTTTTTACCCAGGCGCTTGAGCCGGTCGGCCGGGGTTTCACGTCGAAGTTTCCGGATCGGGGCCGGGACCACGGCCGCCCGCTTCCGGGCCGTCTCGAGGTCCGGGGCGCTCCACTTGCTCGGTCCGGCTGACGGCTTACCGGCCGGCGCCGAGGCGGTCAGGGCCTGACCCCAGACCAGACAAACCACCATCGCCGCGGCCGCCGCGCCGATAAAAACCGGCCGAAATCGAATCAACCCTGGCCACCGAGATTTCATACCGGACTCCCTGGTACTTCTTCCGTGAACGACGGCGGTTTCAGGTCAAAGGAACGCCGAAGGGTACACCGCTCCGCTCTCTCGGGTCAATCGTGGCGGCCAGCCGTCGGCCAAACTCCGTCCTCACTCTCCTTGATTCAGGTCTTGGTCGAATCCCCGCCCGGCAGGTCCGCCGGCCTGGTCTCAGGCTGGGCCACGGGGATCTGGAAGATCGTGCGCGTTGGATAGGCGAACTGGATGCCCTCTTCGGCAAAGCGACGATAGACGATCGTGTTGATGGCGTCCTGGATGTCCATGTACAGCGTGTAGTCCCGGTCGAGCACGAAATAGACCACCTCGAAAACAAGCGCGAAGTCGCCGTAGCGTTGGAAATGAATCCGGTCCACCGCTGTCTGGTCCTGAGACTCGATGGCCTCGCGGATGATCCGCTTGATGGTTTCCAGCTTGTCCGGGGGCGTCTGGTAGGTCACGCCGATGTTGAACAGGACCCGGCGTTTTTCCATGCGCTTGTAGTTACGAATCCGGCTCTTCAACAGATCGTTGTTGCCAAACACGATCTGCTCGCCGTCCAGGCTGCGAACGCTGGTCGTCTTGAGCCCGATGCGCTCGACCGTGCCCTTGAAATCGCCGACAATGATGAAGTCGCCCACCCGAAAGGGCCGGTCCAGGGTGATGGCGAAAGACGAGAAGAAATCGGCCAGAATGGTCTGGCTGGCCAGGGCCAGGGCCACGCCGCCGACGCCCAGGCCGGCGATCAGGGTGGTCACGTTCACTCCCAGATTGCCCAGGATGACCACCAGCAGCAGGCTCCACAACCCCAGTCGCGCCAGAAAAGACATGGCCACAATGGTCGACGCGGAATCCGGGTCTTCCTTGTAGCGCCGTTCGATCTGCCGGGAGAACCAGAACTTGATGGCCTCGTTGGCCCAGACGGCGGCCATCAGGAAGGCGGCGGTCAGGGCCACGTCATTGATGAACGTCCTGATCCCCGGCACCAGCTTCAGGGAAAGAGAGCCGAAATAGATGGCGAACGCGGCCAGCAAAAAACGGTTGATCCGCTTTTTCAGGACGTCGACCAGGTAGTCGTCCACCACGGTATGGAACCGGACCTGGGCCACCTTGAGCCAGCGCACCAGGAGGAGCAGGCACAACAACATGGCGAAGTAGGTGACCACGGTTATGCCGGCCGCCACCAACCAGGCCCACCAGGGGTTGCGGTACAGGCCCATGGCCTTGCCCAGAACCGCCAGTTGATTCTTCATCAGGGTTTGGATGTCACCCGCTCCCATGTCTGCCTCCCGGGTGTCAGGACTGGTTCAGGCGTCTAAAAAAATACCAACGTCGCCCTCACGGCCAACACCCTCTTGCCCGACCGGCCCGATGCCGGGCCAAGGCGGGGGTGTCGGTGCCATTGGACGTCCAGGCGCCGTCACGCCCCGGCCAATATGTTCGCCGAGTCGGGCCGCGCCTGGCCGGCGGACATTTCCTTCCAGTACCGGTTCTAAGACGCCTTACCGCGCCTCAATAGCGCCCAGACCCCGGGGTCGCCGCCCCCTGGTGGTTTTTCCAGGCTTTATTCCAGGGAGGACTCGAGGTCAAATGGCCGAGTCCGGGCCGACTAATCGGTCGG
>JAHJDS010000301.1 GCA_018812395.1 Pseudomonadota bacterium | reverse complement strand
GCCGCCGCCTGGCTGGCCGACCGCATGCCCCGGCCGGAGTCGGCCCCTGACCGGCAAACAATAAGCGCCGTGTATCACCGGCCCTGCCATCTGCCGGCCGACCAAGCCGTCAAGGTCGAGCGATTCCTGCGGGTGTCGCCGGGATTGAGCTTGACCGTGCTGCCCGACCAATGCTGCGGCCACGGCGGGCTGTTTCGGCTCTTTCATCCCCGGACTTCGGCCGCCATTGGGCAGGACCGCCTGGCCGCCGTCGAGACCGCCAGACCGGACCTGGTCCTGACCAACTGCTCGGGGTGCGCCTGGCAGTTGTGGGAGGGGCTGTACGGGTCTCGAACCAGGGTCCGCCACCCGCTCGAGGTGGTGGCCGGGCGAGTCGGGGAGGCGTGATGAGCCAAGAGGAATACGCCGGCCGAGGCGAAATTCTGAGTTGGATGGTCTACGACTTCGGCAACACGGCCTACTCGACCATGATCGTCACCTTTGTCTTCAGCGTCTACTTCCGGTTCGTCATCTGTGACGGACTGGACGGCGGGGCCGATCTGTTGTGGGGGTTGATGGGCAGCGTCTCCCTGGTCATCAGCGCCGGGATGGCCCCTTACCTGGGCGCGGTGGCGGATTACGGCGGCCGGAAGAAATGGTTCTTGGTCCGCTTCACGCTCCTGTGCGTGGTCTTCTCCGGGGCCCTGTTCCTGATCCGTCCGGCCGGATTCCTGTGCGGCCCGTTCACCGGCTGCCTGTTCTACGTCACGACGCTAATGATCGTCCCGGCGGTGATCCTGTTTCTGTTGGCCAACGTCGGGTTTCAGTCGGCCCTGGTGTTCTACAACGCCTTCTTGCCCGAGCTGGCCCCGGCCTCGAAACAGGGCCGCGTCTCGGGTTACGGCTGGGCGGTGGGTTACCTCGGCTCGGTGATCGTCATGGGCCTCAGCTTCCCCCTGGTGGTCGGCGGGTTGAGCCCGGCTAATCTGTCCAACCTCCGGCTGGTGTTTCTGCTCCAGGCCGGGTTCTATCTAGTGTTCGCCGTGCCGCTGTTCATCTGGCTCAAAGAGCGGCGGGCGGTGGTCGTCTCGCCGAAAATCTCGTGGCGGGCCGGCTGGCAACGACTGGGTCAGACCGTCAGGCGGATCAATCACTACCGGCAACTGGTCCGGTTTCTGATCGCTTTTCTGTGTTACACCGAGGGCATCTCGACCGTGATCTGGTTCGCCGGCATCTTCGCCCGGAAGACCTTCGGGTTTTCGCTCGGCGAAATCATCGTCTTTTTCATCGTCGTCCAGACCACGGGCATCATCGGCGCCGCGGGGTTGGGCCGGCTGGCCGACGTGTTCAGCCCCAAAAAGGTCATTTTGTTCACCCTGGGACTGTGGCTGGTGATGGTCCTGGGGGCCTACTTCACCACCAGCAAGGCGGTGTTCTGGGTCCTGGGGGTGATCACCGGTATCTCGCTCGGGTCCTCCCAGGCCGTCAGCCGGACGATGATGAGCCGGCTGACCCCGCCCCGGCGCCTGGCCGAGTTCTTCGGCCTGTACGGGGTGGCCTCCAAGTTCTCGGCGGCCATTGGTCCGGTGGTCTTCGGGGTGGTGTCCACGCTCAGCGATCAGCGCCTGGCCATCCTGGCCGTGGGGGCGTTTTTTCTTGTCGGGGCAATCATTTTGCTCACCGTGGACGAGCGCGCCGGAGTCAGGGCCGCCCGAGAGCCGGAACCGGACGATTAGATTTGACAACCTCCGTTAGGGTGTGTTAGAAACCCACCAGACGGCACAAAAAGCATGATTTTGACCCACATCGATTAGGGGGCTGAAATGGTCGCGTTGATCGCTGGCCTTATTGCGTTGGGACTGGGCATCACCTTCCTGGTGATCTGGTTCCCGTTCTTCTGGGGCGTGTTCAAGGGGACCGTTCCCTCGCTGTTCATTCTGGGCGGACTGTTGGCCACCTATCTGGGCATCGAAGAGATCAAGGACAAGCAACTGGCCGCCAAGGAAGGCACTTGGGATTCCGGGGCCGCCGACGCCGAGGCCCAGGGGGCGGCTTCCGGAGCCGAGGTGGACAAGTACAAGGCCGAGGTCGAGGAACTCAAGGCCAAGTTGGCGGACATGGAAAAGAAGTCATCCGAGGGTGGCGAGGAGAAAAAGTCCGAGTAGCTCCCGGCCCTGACGGCCCCGGAAATCGATTAGTTCGACTCATTAAATCACGAAGCCCCCCGGCCGAGCGGCCGGGGGTTTTTGTTTGGGGCACCGCGTCTTGACGGCGGCGGCCAACCCCCGGCCCGGCGGCCGGGGGTTATGGCCATGTTTTTCAATCAAGAGGCCGGCGACGGCGTTGCTTGGCTCGGTGTACCCAACGCCGCCTTTTGCTTGAGGCGGCAGAACGAACACACCTCAAGCCAACTGGGCTGTCCGCAGGAGGAACATTGCCGCCAGGCGCCGGTGCCGGCCTCGTCCGGCCCGACGCCCGGCCCGGGGGTGAACCGCCGGCGGCGCGACTGGAACTCGGCGTAGAAGTTCCACTTGGTGCCGGGCATCAACGACTCGATATGGTTGAGCACCTGCTTGTACTTGAGCGAGGTGGCCCCCCGGGCGTGGGGGCATTCCTCGATGATGTAGTCGATGCCGGACAGAAAGCAGTAGGCCGCCATCTCGTACTCGTCCAGCCTGATCAAGGGCTTGATCCGCCGCATCAGGCCGGGCGCCTCGGCCGGCAGGGACGGGGCCTGCTTGGCCAGGTATCCGTCCTGCCACCGGAGCAGGTTGCCCAGCAGCCGCCCGGCCTCGTCATCGAGGTTGTGACCGGTGGCCAGGGCGCTATAGCCCCCCTCCGCGGCGGCCCGGTTGAAGTAGTGCCTCTTAACTATGCCGCAGGTCGAGCAGAACGATCGCGATCCGAACGGGGCCAGCCCGGGCACGGCCTCGCCCCTGGCCGGCAGATCGACCACCCGGAGGGACAGGCCCCTCTGGTCGGCGAAATTTTGCGCCTTTTCACGGGACGTGGCCGAATAACCGGTAATGCCCAGGTCGATGTACAGGCCGTCGGCCCTGACCCCCAGTTTGACGAGCAAATCCCACAGGGCCAGCGAGTCCTTGCCGCCGCTGACGGCGACCAGAAGGCGGTCTTCGGGCCCGATCAGGTCGAACTGCTTGACGGCCCGCTTGATTTGCCGCTCGACGTAGAGCTTGAAGCAGTCCGGGCAGAACCCGGCCTTGATCCGGGGTAGTCTAACCTGGGCCGGGGCCCGGCAGCGGGTGCACTTCAAGGCCTAGCCCCCGCTCATGACCGGAATGATCCGGATCTCGTCGTCCGCCTCGATCTGGGCGTCCAGGGTCAACAGCTCGTCCCCCCGGGCGACCAGGACCGTCTGGGGATCCAGGTCGAGTTTTTTCAGGACCTTGATGAGACTGGCGCCCCGGTCATGGTGAAAGACCTCACCCCCGGGCAGGACAATAACCTTCACGATCAGAAGACCTCGGCGGTGAATTTGTACAGGCGCGGACCCGGCCCGCGCCAGGCGTCGGCGGCCAGGCCGGCCTTGCGGCACACGGCCGCCAAAAACTGCTCCCGGGTCCAGCCGAACTCGACCGGCACCTGGGGCAGCAACAACCCGGCCCGGCGGCCACTGACGATCAACAGCCCGTGGCGGCCGACGACGATCTCCCCGAAACTCTTGACCGGCCGGAAGGGGCTGAGGACCGAAATCTCGAACTCGAGGTCGGCCAACTCCCGGCGGGTGATCGGTTTGAACCGGGGATCGTTAAAGGCGGCGGCCAGGGCGGCCTCAGCCACGGCCAGGTACAATGGTTTCGTGGCCCGGACGTGGCCGATGCATCCCCGCAGCCGACCCTGACGCTTGATCGTCACAAAGGCCCCTCGCCGCCGGCCGAGGGCCTTGAACCGGGGCCTGATCCGGGGCGCCGGCCGGCCCGTCAGCCGGGCGACGACCGCCCGGCGGGCGATTTTTTTAAGATGCCGCCGCTCGGCGGCCGAGTAGACCCCGCCGCTCGATGACGGCCGAAGCGGCGCGGCCTTGGCCCGGGGATCGCGGTACAAGGCGGCGGCCAGGTAGCCCACCACGCTCCGACGCCCCCCGCCGGTGTCGGCCGAGGTGGCGTATTTCAGGATTATCGCCCGATTGGCCCCCAGCTTCTTGGCGGCGATCATGACCGCCATCAGCGGTCCGGCGCCGCAGGCAAAGCACTTTCCGGCGGTAAGTGACCGGGCCAGGCCCAAGACATCCAGGGCCCGGACGTGCTTGATGAGCACCCGGTCCAGGGCGTGGGCCTTTTTCTCCGAATAGAAATGGGACAGGTCGGTCGAGGCCACCAGCAGGACCCGGGTCCGGCCGATCGCCTCGAGGACGCCGTTGGCCGTAATCCGGGCCCGGGCCAGCGACGGCCGGCCCATGACGGCCGCGATCAGCTTGAACTTGCCGAGCGCCACCTGCAAAAAAGGCAGTTGAATCTCGATGGCGTGCTCGGCCCGGTGGATGGGCCAGGCGTACCCGAAGCCGGGTTGTTTACGCAAAGCGGCGCTCAGGGCGCGATCGAGCGGCACGCGACCCAGGGGCGTGGCGTAGGCCTGGCCCTTAAAAATTGACACGCCGCGAAAGGCCACCCGGTGGGACGGGGCGATGATCAGGACGCACTCAAAGCCTCTCTGGGGCAGGAGCTTGTAACCAACGGCGGCCACCGGGCCGGAGAACCGGTGCCCGGCACGGGGGACGATCAGGGCGATCAGCCGCGCCCGGGCCGGCAGCGAGGCCCGGGCCCGGGCCTTGGACAAAAAACCCTGAATCGAGCGCCGCAGCCGGCCCGGGTCGGCCGGGTACCAGGTCCCGGCCAGGACCGCCGGCCGGACCTCAGGCCCGGACGCGGCTTGGGCCGGTCCAGACCCCGCCATCAGGGTGACGAACATGATTATGAGCGTTGTCCATCGGAATCGCATAATCTGAATTCTACAAACCCTCTTGAGTAGCGTCAAGGAACCGGCCTTGTCAGCCCGGCCCGACTGACGCTACAATGGGCTCACACCCCCTGACGGAGGTCAAAGTGGATACCTCGAAGCTCGATCCCAAGCTGCCGCTCATCCAGGACGGCGACCTCACCGACAAGGTCGTCCTGGTGCGCGTCGACCACAACGTCGTTAAGAAGGGCGTCATCAAGGACCCCTACCGCATCGACCGAACCATGGGGACGCTCTACCACATCGTCGAGCGAGGCGGCCGGCCGATCCTGATGACCCACATCGGCCGGCCCCGGGATAAAAAGACCGGGGCCATCGACGTCGGCGAAAAGAACAGCGTTCGGCCCATCGTCGATTATCTCGAGCACCGGCTCCACGTAAACTTCCACGTGCCCGAGTTCAACGTGGAGGGCGACGAGGGCATCACGGCCATCGAGACGTCCATCAACCTGGACATCAAGCGCCTGCGCCGTCACGAGATCTCGGGGATCTATCTGCCCAACACCCGCTGGTTCGCCGGCGAGGAGGCCAAGGACGAGCGCCGAGACCGCCTGGCCCGGCAACTGGCCGGCCTGGCCGACGTGTTCATCAACGACGCCTTCGGCTCCTGGCAGCCCCATGCCTCGACCGTGGACGTGACCCGGTATTTACCGTCCTTCGCCGGCTTTTTGATGCAGGAGGAAATCCTGAACATGGAGAAGGTCCTGACTCCGGAAAAGCCTTTTCTGGCCGTGGTCGCCGGGGCCAAGTTCGACACCAAGATCGAGCCCCTCAAGGCCCTCTACCCCCAGGTGGACCACCTGGTGCTGGGCGGGGTGATGTACAACGCCTACCTGGCGGCCAAGTACGGCGTGAGCATCGCCGGGGTCGGACCCGACGACATGGCCGCCGCCCGGGACCTGGTCGAGATGGACCGGAAGGACAACAAGATCGTCGAACTGCCCTTTATCGTCGAGTCGGACACCCTGGAGGGCCGGCAGGAAGGCAAGTATCGGACGGTCAACGTCCGGGAGTTCCAGCCGGGCCAAAAGCTGCAATACATCCTGGACGTGGACCCGGCCTCGTTCGACGACGTCAAGGTTCGGGACACGATCCTGGGCGCCCGGACCATTTTCGTCAATGCGGTCATGGGCTTCACGCCCCACTTCACCGCCGGGTCCAAGACCCTGGACGAGATCATCGACAAGAACGACCACGCCGCCAAGATGTACGGCGGCGGCGACACCCTCCAGGAGTTCAAGGACCTCTGTCCGGGTTTGTTCCTGAGCGTGATGCACGACGCGGACTACTACTTCTTCACCGGCGGCGGCACGGTATTGCGTGCCCTGCAGGAGCGCACGCCCTACGGCCTGCCGCCGGTGCGGGCCCTGATGGAGAACGCCGGGCGAAACCCGGTCTGAGCCGGTGGACCCGACCGAGGTCAGACTAATCAAGAGCTACGACAACCTGGCCGGGGACAAGGGCCTGACCGCGGCCTGGGGCTTGTCGATCTGGATCGAGAGCCCCGGGGAGGTCGTCCTCCTGGACACCGGCGGGGACGGACGGGTCCTGCTCGATAATCTGGGAACCCTCGGCCTCGACCCGGGCCGTATCGACCAGGTGGTCCTGTCTCACTTCCACGCCGACCACACCGGCGGCCTGGCCGCGCTGACGCGGGCGGCCGCCGGGTTCGGGCTCATCTGCCCGGGGGATCTGTCGAACGAGGACCGGGCCGCCCTGGAGCGGGCCGGGGTCCGGGTGTCGGTCGCCGGCGGCGGGTCTCTCGAGGTCGCGCCCGGGGTATGGACCACCGGCGTCCTGGGGGAGTGGCCGCCCGAACAGGGCCTGGTCCTGGACCTGGAATCCGGCCTGGTGGTCCTCACCGGCTGCGCCCATCCCGGTCCCAGGGCGATGGTCGACGCGGCCAAGGCCAAATTTCCGGGACGCCGGGTGGACCTCCTGGCCGGGGGATTCCATCTGCCGGACCACCAGATGTCCCAGGCCAGGGAGGTCATCGACGGACTCGCGGCCCGGGGCGTCGGCCGGGTCGCGCCCGGGCACTGCACCGGCGAGCGGGTCTTAGCCGAGATGGCCCGCCGGTGGGGGGACGGCTACGTGACTTTCGGCTGCGGCCGAAGAATCGCCATCAGGTGAGGGGGCCGAGGTGACCTATCACCGGAAGGACTACCTGGTCGGGGACGCCGAATAGTCCAGAGAACGAAGCGCTCCCCGAGCACTGGGGGGAAGCCGAGGCTTACGACTATCAGCCCGAACGGCAGAAACCTTTTACCTGGGGCCGGATCATGCTATCCTGGTATTTTATGAGGCATTTCCAGTCAAGGCGATGCCCGATATTCCACGAAGACGCCCCCTGGCCATCGGCCCCTGACCCGAGGAACGAGGCGCCATGAAGGAGCGACATTCGGACCATGATTCTCCGGACAGGGGCGAGCCTTCGGCTTCGTTCCTTGACCGTGACCTCAAGGAGCGGGCCCTGGGCATCATCCGGGCCGTCCAGTCGCCGGAAACCGACCTGCCGACGCTGCCGGAGGTGGCGGTCGAGATCAGCCGTCTGACCCACAGCGAGACGTCGTCGGCCAGTGACCTGGAACGCCTGATCGTCACCGACCAGGCCCTGACCACAAAGGTGCTGAGCGTGGCCAATTCGGCCTACTACGGCCGGCGGGAGACGGTGGACACCATCCGGCAGGCGGTCGTCTTGATCGGTTTTTCAGCGGTTCAGGACCTGGTGCTCGGCGTGAGCGTCATGGGGCTGTTCGATTCGACGCTTCAGGTGCCGGGCATAACCATGAAGGGCCTCTGGGCCCACTCGATCGGCGTGGCCGCGGCGGCGGCGGCCCTGGCCAAGATCGCGCCTTGGGCCGTGGCCTCGGACCGGGCCTTTGTCGCCGGGTTGTTGCATGATATCGGCAAGCCGTTGTTGCTGACGCTGTTTCCCGATTACTTCGCCGAGGCGGCCGCCTATGCCCACGAAAAGAGGGTCCCGTTCCTCGAGGCCGAACGAAACACGATCATGGTCACCCATGATGTCCTGGGCGACACGTTCGCCCGGGCCTCCTTCTTTCCACCTCGGCTCCTGGCCGGCATCGGTGGTCACCACGAACCGGATCTGAAGGCCGAGCCGCCAGGCATGGACCTGATCGTCCACGTGTCCGATTACCTGGTGGTGCGGGGGGACCAGGTCGGTGGGGATGAACTCCCGCCGCCGCCCCTGCTTCCGGGGGCGATGGCGCGGCTGGGCATAAGTGTGGACCGGGCCGCCGAGGCGGTTGGCGCGTCCCTGACCGATACGAATTCCATAATCGACACCCTGCTTTAAGGCGATCGATCAAGGCCGGATCGAGTCCGGGCGGTGGCCGGTTATCTGACGCTGATGGTCACCGACCGTTTGATCTGACGGCCGTCCCCCGTCAGGACCAGGGTGATCACGTGCCGGCCGGAGGTCAGGGGCCAGCGTAGGTCCGTCAACCGACGGGTCTTCTTGATCAGCTTGCCGTTCACCTTCCATTCGAAGGCCGAATACCGTCCACCGGCGCAGGCCCGGACGACCAGGTACTGGAGCGAGGCCGGGACGCCGGGGTCCACGGCGTAGCGGTCACCGGTCTGGGGATCGATGATCCGGGGACAGCGCCGCTCGACCGGGGCGGCGGGCTCCTGGCCGGCGGGCCCCTGGTCTGGTTCGTGTCCGGTGACCCGGGCCCAGGGGCGGTAGAGGTCGGGCAGCGTCGTCACCACCCGGCGGCCGTGTTGGCGGTGCAGGGGGCACGG
>JAHJDS010000300.1 GCA_018812395.1 Pseudomonadota bacterium | reverse complement strand
GGCCCCTGCGGCGGTTCGGCCGGCGGCAAGTGCGAGATCAGCCCGGACGTGGAATGCATCTGGGACATGATCGTCCGCAAGCTCATGGACCAGGGCAAGACCGGCGAACTGGAGCGGCTGATGCCCCTCAAGGACTGGTCCACGGCCCGTGACGGCGGCCCGCGGATCAGGATCAAGGAGGACCTGCGAAAATGACGTACAAATCCGGCAGCAATCTGGAGAAGGTGCTTCGGGCGGGTCATTTTGCGGTCACCGGCGAGTGCGGTCCGCCGCAGGGCGCCGACCCCGAGGTCATTCGCGAGAAGGGCAAGCACCTTAAGGGGATGGTCGACTCGGTCAACATGACCGACAACCAGACGGCCGTGGTCCGGATGTCGTCCCTGGCCGGATGCCTCCTCCTCAAGGAGATGGGCATCGAGCCCAACATGCAGATGACCGTTCGGGACCGCAACCGGATCGGACTCCAGTCGGACATCCTCGGCGCGGCGGCCCTGGGGATCACCAACCTGCTGTGCCTGTCGGGCGACCACCAGCGGTTTGGCGATCACCCCGAGTCCAAGAACGTCTTTGACCTGGACTCGATGCAGCTCATCCAGACGGTCAAGATGATGCGCGACGAGGGCAAGCTCATCTCGGGCAAGGAACTCAAGGGCGCTCCCCGGATATTCATCGGCGCCGCGGCCAACCCGTTCGCCGACCCGTTCGAGTTCCGGCCCATCCGCCTCAAGAAGAAGATCGACGCCGGAGTGGACTTCATCCAGACCCAGTGCATCTACAACATGCCCAAGTTCAGGGAGTACATGAAGCGGGTGGTGGACATGGGGCTCCACGAGCGGTGCTTCATCCTGGCCGGCATCACCCCCATGAAAAGCGTCGGTATGGCGCGGTATATGGCCCGCCTGGTGCCGGGCATGGACGTGCCCGACGAGGTCGTCGATCGCCTCCGCGGCGTGAAGAAGAGCGAGCAGGGCGGCGAGGGCATCAATATCGCCGTCGAGCAGATCCAGGAGATCCGCGAGATGAAGGGCATCGCCGGCGTCCATCTGATGGCCATCGAGTGGGAGGAGCGGGTGCCCGAGATCGTCGAGGCGGCCGGGCTCCTGCCGCGGCCCCAGGTGGATTGATCGGCCGGCCCGCCGTAGAGCCGGCTTTGCCACCCGCCCCAAAAGTGTGTTACCGTGGTCCCCGCCCCGTCACGGGGCGGGGATTTCTCTGTCGGGCACCGGCGTACCGTCTGGGCCACCCTTTCGACCCGGCGCGCTCTGGGAGAAAAACTTGATTCACCTGGTGTTGGGCGGCGCCAAGAGCGGCAAGAGCGACTTGGCCCTGGCCGAGGCCGAACGGCTGTCGGCCGAGAGGGTCTTTGTGGCCACGGCCGAGGCCCTGGACGAGGAAATGGCCGCCCGGGTGGCCGCCCACCAGGAGCGGCGGGGACCGGACTGGCGGACCGTGGAAGAGCCCCTCGGGCTGGCGGACAGGCTGCGTCAGATCGACGGCCCCGGGCGGGTGGTGGTGGTGGACTGCGTCACCCTCTGGCTGTCCAACCTGCTCACCCGGGCCGGCCTGGACGCGGCCGCGGCCCTGGAGCGGGTCCAAGAGCTGGCCTCGCTGCTGTCCCGGCTCGAGGCCGACCTGATCGTCGTGTCCAACGAGGTCGGTTCGGGCGTGGTCCCGGCCGACGAACTCGGCCGGGCCTGGCGCGACCTGGCGGGCCGGGCCAACCAGATTCTGGCCACGGCGGCCGACCGGGTGACCCTGGTAGTGGCCGGGCTGCCGTTGGACTTGAAGTGACGCGGGTGCGGCCCATGCTGGGTAATTATTTCTAGTAAATCCGAAAGAAATTGACGGTCGTACGGCCGGCCTTGGCCGCGCCCGGCCGCCCGAGCGGCCTCCCCAACGACGAGCTTGAAGTGGAGTTTGACGTGGAGCGTCTGGAAGAAATACTCAGGCAGATCGAACCGATCGACCCGACCTGGTCCCGGCGGGCCCAGGAACGTCTGGACGACCTGACCAAACCCCGGGGCAGCCTGGGCCGGCTCGAGGAGTGCGCCCAAAGGTACGTCGCCGCAGCCCGGACCATGGACCCGGGCGAACTTTGGCCGACGGTCATCGTCTTCGCCGCGGACCACGGCGTGACCGACGAGGGGGTGAGCGCCTACCCCAAGGAGGTCACCCACCAGATGGTCCTCAACTTCCTGGCCGGCGGGGCCGGGATCAACGTCCTGGCCGCCCAAGTCCCGGCCGAGGTCAAGGTGGTGGACGTCGGCGTGGCCCACGATTTCCCCGAAAAACCGGGCCTGATCGGCCGCAAGATCGCCCCGGGCACGGACAACATGGTCCTCGGCCCGGCCATGAGCCGGGCGCAGGCGGTGCAATCGATCCTGGTCGGGGCCGACCTGGCGGCCGAGGCGGCCGAAGCCGGTTGCCGGCTCCTGGCCCCGGGCGAGATGGGCATCGGCAACACCACCGCCGCCAGCGCGGTCACGGCCGTGTTGACCGGCCATTCGGTGGCCGAGGTGACCGGCAAGGGCACCGGGCTGGACGAGCCCGGCCTCAAGCACAAGATCGAGGTGATTCAGCGGGCCATCAGCGTCAACAAGCCCGACGCCGACGATCCACTAGATGTCCTGCACAAGGTCGGCGGCTTCGAGCTGGGGGCCATCGCCGGGCTGATTTTAGAGGCCTGCGCCCGGCGGGTGCCGGTGGTCATGGACGGCTTCATCTCGACCGCCGGGGCGCTCATCGCCCATCGACTCCACCCGGACGTGGCCGGGTATCTGTTCGCCGCCCACCGTAGTGTGGAGCCGGGTCATCAGGCGGCCCTGGACGACCTGGCCATAAAACCCCTGCTCGATTTGGGAATGCGTCTGGGCGAGGGCACCGGCGCGGCCCTGGGCTTCATGCTGATCCGGGCCTCGTTGGCCGTGCTGAACGAGATGGCCACCTTCTCCTCGGCCGGGGTCACTGATCGGACGGACTGATGGTTGTCTGGCTTCGTCGTTTCGTGTTGGCCCTGCAGTTCCTGAGTGTGGTGACGATTGTCCCCCGGCTGGAACTCGAGGCCGGCGACCGCGGCGGCTCGATGATCTTTTACCCCCTGATCGGCCTGTTGCTGGGCCTGGCCGTGGCCGGGGCGGACTACGGGTTGGGGCTGGTGTTTCCACCCCTGGTCACGGCCGTGTTCGTGGTCGCCCTGTGGGAGTTGTTGACGCGGGGCCTTCACCTGGACGGTCTGGCCGACACGGCCGACGGCCTAATGGGCGCGTCGGATCGGACGCGGGCCCTGGAGATCATGCACGACACCCGTCTGGGCGTGTTCGGAGCGGGCGCCGTATTTTTAGTGCTGCTGCTCAAGGTCGTCCTGGTGGCCCATCTGAGTGCCGACCGGTTCATCGGACTGCTCCTGATCCCGGTCTTCGCCCGGATGGTGATGGTCGGCCTGGCCTGGGCGTTGCCCTCGGCCGGGGGTCGGCTGGGCCGGCCGTTCGTGGCCGAACTGAGGTGGTGGCACGCCGCCTCGACTCTGGCCCTGGCCGGGGCGGCCGGGCTCGTCCTGGGCGGCCTTCACGGGCTGCTGATGGGCCTGGTGGTCATCATTGTCGCCGGGTTGTGGGGGGCCTACCTCTATTACCGTCTGGGCGGGGTGACCGGCGACGTCCTGGGCGCGGCCGGGGAAATGACCGAGGCGGCCGGCCTGGCTGTCTGGCTCCTGGCGCCGGGCGGGCCACTGTGGGTTTGACCTATCTCAAGATCAACGTTTTTCAAAATACCCTAAAGCCATTCTTCCGGACATGAATCAAGCGACTCAGGCGGCCGTTGGCGGGCGGCGGTCGGCCCAGGGCCGGGCCGCCTCGAGTTGGGCCGCCAGCCGGAAGAGGGTGGCCTCGTCGCCGAAGCGGCCGATGAAGTGGCTGCCAATCGGCAGGCCGTCGGCGTTCCAGTAGAGCGGCACGGACATGGCCGGCTGCCCGGTGACGTTGCACGGGGCGGTGAAGGGGGCGAACTCGATCGAGGCCCGCCAACCCTTCAAGGGATTGTCCGGGGTGGCGTCAAAGCCGCCCAGGGGCACGGGCGGCTGGGCCAGGGTGGGCGTCAGCCAGAGGTCCACGTCGGCCATGAACCGGGCCACCTGACGGGCCATGGCCTGGGCGTTTTGCAGGGCCAGGAGGTAGGCGGCGGCGCTGTGTTTTAGGCCCTTCTGGTACAGGGCCCAGGTCAGCGGTTCGTAATCGTCCTCGCGGGTCGGACGACCGAGCACCCGGGACACCCCTTCGATGGTCCAGGCCAGGCCGGCGGTCCACAGCACGCCGAAGACCTTAGCCAGTCCGTCGGGGTCGTCGATCCCGGGGGCGGCCTTGAAGACCTCGTGCCCTAAATCAACGCACAGCTTGGCCGCGTCCTGGACGGCGGCTTGGCAGTCGGCGTGCACCGGCACGTCGATCAGGGGTTTCGCCGAAAAGGCGATACGCAGCCGCCCGGGGTCCGCGCCCACTTCCCGGGTGAAGGGCCGGGCCGGGGCCGGGGC
Organism: Pseudomonadota bacterium; assembly: GCA_018812395.1. GTDB lineage: Bacteria > Desulfobacterota > Desulfarculia > Desulfarculales > JAHJDS01 > JAHJDS01. Next base: position 235 of record JAHJDS010000300.1, on the reverse strand, counting down.
CACGTACGGATCGCCCTGACCGGGCCCGGCGGTGGCGTCCAGGAGCGCGGCGCTGTCCCGGACCGAGCGGGTCAGGGCGTGCTCGATCACCAGGCCGCTCATCACGTCCCCGAAGCCCGGCCCCAGCGGGTTGCGGGCCCGGGTGGGCTTCAGGCCGAACAGGCCGCAGCACGACGCCGGAATACGGATCGAGCCGCCGCCGTCGTTGGCGTGGGCCATGGGGACCAGGCCGGCG
>JAHJDS010000299.1 GCA_018812395.1 Pseudomonadota bacterium | reverse complement strand
GGGGCTATCGACCGTGTACGCCATCGTCAAGAGGTATGGCGGTCTGATCACCTGCCGCAGCCAGCCAGAGCAAGGCACCACGTTCGACATCTTCCTGCCCGTCTCCGATCCCATGGCCGGGGAAGTCGAGACGGCAGGGGAGGTTGAGGCCGATATTCGCGGGGGCGACGAAACGATCCTGGTGGTGGATGACGATCCGTCGGTCCTGGGTGTGGCCGTGGCGATCTTGACGGAATATGGTTACGCCACCTTTGCCGCCGATTCGGGTGAGCGGGCCCTGGAGGTCTTCAAGGACAAGGCGGACGACATCGCTCTAGTCGTTCTTGATCTGAATATGCCCGGCATGGGCGGACGAGCCTGCCTCGAGGAATTGATCAGGCTGGACCCAGGTGTCAAGGTGCTTGTGGCCAGTGGCTATGCCTCCGACGGGATTGAAAAGCAAGTCCGAGAGACCGGAGCCCGTGAATACATCGCCAAGCCTTATCGCTTGACGGCTTTGGTTACTAAAGTACGGGAGATTTTGGACGAAGACTAACTATTAAGTAGGTATCCCGAACATACCCTAGCGGACGTTGCTCTAGGCGAGAGCAAATATATCTCTCATCGACCACGACTTCACTGTCGGCTTCATCCTGTCCTGATATGGATCGGCTTTCCCGACCCCTCCCGAAAGTCAAGGGAACCACTATTTCAGTCAGCGACATTCGATGAGGAAAGAATAGGCTCCAGTTGAATGAGAGGAAACCATCAGGATTTACCCAGCCAGATCGCCAGACAGCCGAATCGATAGCCACAAATAGCATGAATCGCAATCACCAGTCTTGCAATGAATGGGGCCTTCATGTAGACTAATTAAAACATCAATCGGAGGTCTCCAATGCCCAAAAGAATAGCCGTCGATTCCAAGCAACTCCTCAAAGACCTTGAAAAGAAAGTCCCCCAAGACCAACTCATGAAGAAGTATCGTTTCAAGACCTCGACCCAGTTAAAGACAGCCATTGCCAACGCGACCATGGCTGCAGGACTCATCCCGGAATTAGTCGGAGGTCGTGCTGGCCGTAAAGCCAAAGAGGTCAGTAAAAAGGTCAAGGTTAACAGTCGAGGGAGTCTGATCATCCCTAAGCAGCTGATTAGTCTTGCTGGTCTGAAGGTGGGTCAGTCTTTTGAGGTGAGGAAATCCAAGGCGGGGTTGTCGCTGAAGAAGGTCTAGGACAACCCTGGCTCTCCAAGATTCTGGATCGGAAGGCCCGGGTCAAACTCAGTTATCCGGACTTTCGTGTGCCACTTTCGCTGATGGCGAACACTGTGGCATAATTACAGCCGACCATGATCAAGTGGTCTTTTCGTCCGGTGGGTATCCCGTGAAAGCACGCCTCCAGAAATTCTGTTTCGAAACCCCCACCCACCGAACCACACTGGAGGTCTGTTGATGTCAGACCAGGATCTGAAAATAGAGGAGAGGCAGGGCCAGCGACTCCACCTGGAGTTGGGTACTCCAATGATGCTCTCCCTGGAGGGCATGGACGCCCAGGTTCGGTCCGTGTTCGTCGGTATGGAAGTGGACAAGTACTTCATCCTCAGCCTGCCCCGAATATCGGAGTTCCAGGATCTGCTCTATCCCGGCAACCTGGCCGTCCTGCGTTTCATCAGCGCCGGCAAGATCTGTGCTTTCGAGACGGAAATATTGGGCCTGTTTTACAAAAAGCCGGTACGGGCCCTGTATTTGGCCTATCCGCCCAAGGTCGAGATCGTAAATCTGCGCCAGGTGCCCCGAGTTGATAGCTACCTTCCGGCCCGGACCGTGTGCCGCGAGAACGAAGTCAAGGGGGCCATCTTGGACATCAGCGCCTGCGGCATCCGTTTTGGCTCCACCCAGTGCAACGAGGAGGAACTGTCGGCCATCAAGGTAGACGATCCCGTTGTCGTCTCTTGTCAGTTTCCGGGTCTTGCCGAGGTCCAGACCCTGCAGTGCATCGTCCGAAACATTCGTATTGGCGAATCGATGATCACCCTTGGCCTGGCATTTTCCGACGTGTCGCCCGATTTGTTTTCGGCCATCGACGATTACATCAAGCAGGTCTCCGAATTCCTACCTGACGATTGAGTCGAGTGACGAAAATCGGCCACTCGGTTGATCTTCCCAGGTGCCTTCGGCGATCCTTTTCCTCTGAGCCATCATTACTGGTCCATACTAGACTGGCCCGGCTAATATGTTGGGTCCGGCAGTGAGGTCTTAAATGGGGCGGGGTTGCCTTTTTGGAGGCGTGCCGTTGAACATCGATGCCGACCATGATATATTTTTGCGCCACAGGCGCGGATAGCCAAGGCAAATCAAGTCATTTCTTGAAAGAGCTGGAAAAATGGCTTGACAGGAGGAAACGAAGCTTTATCTGGGCGACTGCGGCATAATTCGGGATGGGACTGTCTCGGTGCTAGGGCCAGGGATGGACTTGGATCGAGGGTAAAGATAACCGACCCGTAACCATGGGGTCACTATGAGACAAGGATTGGAACCTCGGGACGCGCTGATCGGCCTTCGCCCCGGAGAGCCAATGTTTTTCACCCGGATGGTGGCTGGTCAGCGTTTGAAGTCCTCGGCCCCATATATCGGGCTTAACGGAAAGGATCTGGTCCTGACCGGGGTACCGCTCATTTCCGGGTCACCGCTGATCACCACCAATTGCACCCAGTGTGTGGTTCGCTACTTGGACAAGGGTGTGATGTACGGCTTCACCACGACCGTGGCCCATGTCCAACATGAG
>JAHJDS010000298.1 GCA_018812395.1 Pseudomonadota bacterium | reverse complement strand
GATGGCCGAGCTGACCGCCGAGCACCTGATCGGCCAGGGCGTGGCCGGGCTGACCGTCGTCAACCGGAGCTTCGAGCGGGCCGTGGCCCTGGCCCGGTCCTGGAACCAGGCGGCCATGGCCTGGGAGGAACTGCCCGCGGCCCTGGCCCAGGCCGACGTGGTGGTCTGCTCGACCGGCTCGGAGCGGCCGGTGATCACCGCGGACCTGGTCCGGCCAGGCCTCAGGCGCCGCAAGCGGCGGCCGTTGTTTTTGATCGATATCGCCGTGCCCCGGGACGTCGAGCCGGCCGTGGGCGATCTGCCCAACGTCTTCCTCTACGACATCGACGACCTGACCGAGGTGGCCCAGGCCAATTTGGCCCAGCGGGCGCAGGAGGCAATCCGGGCCGAGGCCATCGTCGCCGAGGAGGTGCTGGGTTTCGCCGCCTGGCTCGAGTCGCTGGCCACGGTCCCGACCATCACCGCCCTGACCGGCAAGGCCGACGACATTCGCCTGGCCGAACTGGCCAGGACCCGCAAAATTCTGGGCGAACTGACGCCCGAGCAGGTCGAGGCCCTGGACCTGATGACCCAGGCCCTGGTCAAGAAGCTGCTGCACGACCCGATTCTCTTTTTGAAGGAGGGCGGCCGGCATGGTCACGACCGGGAGGCCCATTTGGCCTTGACCAGGAGGATATTTAACCTGAACGATGTCCGCGAACCCGACGACGAGGGATAATGCAATCCAGGTTCGCCTTCAAGTCACGGGTCCCTTGTAAGATAATCTAAAGAATCGTCCACACGTGCAGACAATTTAGATCACGAGCCTATCCGGCCGGGAGGCGTCCGGGATGTCAGTGTCCGAGCTGAACGAGAGGTTGGCGGTGGCCTTTGGTTTTTCGTCGGGTGATGCCTATGAGAACCAGGCCGGCCGGCTGACGCCCCGGCAAAAAGGGCTGTTGGCCGGATACCAACGGACGCGCCGGCTGGGTTTTTCATTCATTGGGCTGATCGTCCTGGTCCTGGCCGGGATGTGGGTGGTGGTGTCTTTTTTTCACGAGGCGCTGGGCTGGCGGGATTTGTCAGAGGCCAGCCTCTTCATTTCGATCGTCCTGGGCGGCCTGGCGGCCCTGCTGGCGATTTGTATGCTGGTGGGGGTAGCCAAGGGCTCGGACCTGAGGCGAGGCCGGATCAGCGTGGTCGAGGGTGTGGCCGAGGTCGAGGTCGAGGAGTTCGAGCGGCCCAAAGTCCCGGACGAGTTTTTCGAGGTGCACTCGGTCAAGGTGCAGGACAAAAAATTTACGGTGGAGCCGGGCCAGGCGGCGGCCTTTGAGTCCGGGGCGCGCTACCGGATTTTTTACGTCAAATACTCGCCGCCGATCCTGCTGTCAGCCGAGGCCATATAGGAATCCGGGACAACTTATTCGGTTTTATCTGCTGTTACGGGCCAGCAGGGCCGCGCCCAGGGCCCCGACGATCTGGGGCTCGTCGCTGATGTTTATCTTGGCCTTGATCTTGTCCTCCAACAGCGCCACCACCCCGCTGTTCTTGGCCACCCCGCCGGTCATGGTCACCTCGGGGTTGACCCCGACAAGCTGCACCATGTTCCAGATCCGGTTGACGATCGCCCGGTGCAGACCGCGGATGATGTCCGCCACCGGCTCGTCCTGGGCCACCAGACTCACCACCTCGCTCTCGGCGAACACGGTGCACACGCTCGAGATCTCGATCTCCCGCTTCGCCGTCAACGACAGCGGGCCCATCTGATCCAGGCCCACCTCCAGCTTGTCGGCCATGACCTCCAAGAACCGGCCCGTGCCCGCGGCGCACTTGTCGTTCATGTTGAAGTCCAGGACCTTGCCCTTGGGGCCGACCTTGATCACCTTGGAGTCCTGACCGCCGACGTCGATGACCGTGCCCGTTCCCGGAAAGAGGTGATGGGCCCCCAGGCCGTGGCAGGTGATCTCGGTCACCGCCTTGTCCGCCAACGGCACCGACACCCGGCCGTACCCGGTGGCGATCATGGCCGTGATCTGGTCGCGGGAAATACCGGCCCGGTCCAGGGCCGCGGCCAGGGCCTTGTCCGCGGCGGTGGTGCTCTTGGCCCCGGTGGTGACGATGCTGTAGCCGACCACCCGGGGCCCCTCGTCGATGATGACCACGTCGGTGCTCAGCGATCCGACGTCGATCCCGGCGAAGTATTTCATCTATGCTCCCAACCGGACCGGCCAGGCCGGCCCCCCATCAGGTTAGGGGGCCGGGCCTGGCCCTTGTACATTGCAAGTTTAGGGTGCGCGGCCGGCCCGGCTGGACGAAAAAAGCCGGCCGGCAGCGTTGACCGACTGGATCAAGACCGCCCATTTTTTAACAAGGGTAGGGCGTCGGTCCCCGAACCGTGTCTACACTCCCAGGGTTTCGAAGAACGCTTCGAGTCGGGTGTTTGCCTGCTCCTCGGAAAAGACCCGGCTGTCGGTGATGTCGGCCTCGATGATCACGCTGGGCACCCCCAGGTTGTCCGAGAGCAGCCGCTTGATGTCGTACTGGCCGACCGAGTACGGCTTGCAGCTCCTGGCCGAGTGGATCACCAGCCCGTCCACGGAGTAGTCTTGGATCATCCGGCTCATCAGTTTGAGCCGGTGGTCCAGATGGTGGTTGAGAATGATCAGGCTGTAGGCCTTGGCCATGGAGGTCCAGGGGTCGTTTTCGTCCAGATAGTGGATGGTCTCGGCCCAGGCGTTGGTGTAGGTCGCGGCCACGAAGTTGCAGCCCCGCTCGGCGAACAGCCGGGACCAGTCGGCCAGCTTGTACCAGACGGCGATGTTGTCCCACATCAGCCTTTTCTTTTCGTTGATAATGGCCCCGATCCCGTGCTTGACTCTGTCCTTTAGCTCATCGAGCAGGAGGCCGTAGTAGTCAAAGGCCACGGGCAGGCCGCGCAGGCTGACGATGGGCGCCAGGTGGACAAAGGCGTCGAAGATGGTCATCGGCGCCGGCCGGGCCTTCATCGTCCCCAGGATCTCGCCCCACAGGGCCGACGAGTCCCGGCCCAGGAGGAGGATCTCCTCGAACTTCTTGTCCGAGAATTTTTTACCCGAGATCCGCTCCAGGGCGGGGATCATGCCCTGGAGCTGGGCGACCATGTACTTGATGTCGCTCGCGGAAAGCTCCCGGAAGACGAACGGCGTGTCGAACATTATTAAAGGGATGCCGTAGTAGTGGGCCAGTTCCTTGTACCAGTAACTGACGGTCTGGCAGATGTTGTTGGAGCCGAAGAGCAGATCGGGCTTGGGCAGCTTGCCGGCCGGCGTTTTCCCGGAGAAGAAGTGGCCCAGGTCGCACCGGGCGTAAGAGCAGAGGTCCGGGCTGTAGCCGTGATTCTCGGCCTCGGCGCAGATCGACGGGGCCGTTTTTGTGGCGCCGCACAGGGCGCCGTGATTCTCGGGGTAGATGGTGTAGAAGTCAAAGACCCTCAGCAACTCCACCGGCGCGCCGGAACTGACCCAGGCCACCTTCTTGGCCCCGGGCGCGAACCGGGACAGATAGTAGTGGCGGGTCATGATCTCCTTGAGGCGGCCGGCACAATTCAGGGGCGGGCCAAAGGCCGGGTGCGATGGGCGGCCCTTTTTCTTTTTCCTGGCGGCCAGGCCCATCATCGCCGGCGCGCCCAGGTCCTTCATGAAGTTGTATTTGGCCTTGGCCAGAACGGACATTTTACCCCTCTCTGGAAATGTGGCCCGTGGGACGGGAGGTGGAGGCCTCGGGCGCCCCCGCCCCCTCCCTTGAAAAGGGGGCGGGGGCCGCCGGCGCGCATCTTTCATTATACAACGACCAGGTCATTTCGTCGGGCGAGTCCGGCCCGGCTTTCACCGGGCTGGTCCGGACACCTAATGACCCCTGTTGGCGCTCCCTGGTTTGAAGCAGATCGGCACGATTATCTCAGCATCTCCACAAAGGCCTCGATCCGGGTCCGGAGCCGGCCCGTCTCGGGCTCGTTGAGTTCAATATCCAGGACCAGGGTGGCCAGGCCGGCCGCCTTCATCTCCTCGACCAGGTTGGGCACGTCGAACAGCTCGGTCTCGCAGAACTTGACCTCGTAGAAGATGACCCCGTCCGCCCCGGCGTCCCGGCACAGGCCCAGGATATACGCGGCCCGCTCGTCGATGGGTGAGTTCTTGGTCGAGCAGGGCGGCAGGGAGAAGTACATCTCGGTCAGGGCGGCGAAGGGGTCCGTCTTATCCGTGGGCTTGGTCAGCAGCCGCCGGGAGCCGCCGATGAAATCGTCGCCGCCCACCCGGACGCCCAGGTCGTCGAGGATGGTCAGCACGGCCGGCGGATTGGGCAGGACGCCGCTGATGACGACCGTGGGCTGCGCAGACGGCTCGACCTCGGGCCGATCGGTGAGGGTGGTCAGTTCGGCCTGGAAGTCGTCGGGCCACAAATACTCGCCTTGCCGGAGAACTTGGTAAAACTCGGCGCTGGTCACACCCAAGGTCCCGGCCGCCTGGCGCTGGTAGGCCTTGGCGGCCAGGGCGGCGATGTCCTGGCTCTGGGCCACCCTTCGGCTCAGTTCCTCGACGTTCAGCGGGCCGAAGGTTTTGGCCAACTCCCGGGCCAGGCGCTCCAGTTGCTCGTGATAGTAGACCCGCGAGGCCTGAGAATAAGGGGCCTTGGGGTGGTAGAAGAAAAAGACCGGCTTGTCCACCCCCACGTAGTCGTTGACCACGGCGGCCATGTTCTGGATCGAGTCGCAGGTGTGAGGGAAGAGATAGCCGTCGACGATATCGTCCGTCTTGCCGCTGAGGATCAACTCAAGCCCGAGCTTGACCACCGAGCAGATATAAGTTTGAAGGTGGGCGCTGGCCGCAGTCACCTCCAGGGGAGGGTCCCAGACCTCGGCCGGCAGGGTGTTCATCGCCCACAGGATTTCTCGAGGGTACTGGGCGGGAAAGACGGCCATCACTCGGCGGCCGTGGTCCTTTTTCATGGAGGCGAAATATTCCTGGCGGGTCACGTTCGGCCTCGGGGGTACGGGTTCTGGTGTCGGCTCGTGGGTCGAGTCCTGAGATTATTCGTCCCGGACGGGGTTGTCAACATGCTCGGTGACGCCGGGAGCAAGATCGGCCGCGTTTACGGCGTGTACGACGAGGCGGCCGGGGTGGACATCCCGGCCGGGTGGCGGCCCGGCGGCCCCCCCCTTCTCATTTACCCCGCCAGCCGGCGGCACCGAACGGTCGCCCTCGGTCCCGGCCCCTGACAACCAGTGGACCGACGGGACCGTCAAATGGTAGGCTAGCGGATATGGCCCGACTAACCCGTTGACCGCCGCTCAAGACGGCCGGACCTTCGAGGGCCGCCATCTTGACGGGGCGGTCAAAATGCAATAAGGTTAATCGAGTTTTTTATCGGATATCATACCTGTTTTGAGGGGTATTCGCCCGGGCGGTGTATTCGTGCTAATCAGCGGGAGGGACGGGCCTCCACCCGCCTCCTGGTCGTCCAGCCTGATCGAGTCTGGACCGCTAATCGTCTTCAACAAGGCGTCCTTCACGGGGCGCCCGTTCGGAGGAGTTGTCAGCAATGAAGCGTCTATTCCGGTACTCCGGAGTGGTTTTGGTCATCGCCTTTCTGGGGTGCGTCACGGCCAGCGTCAAACCGGCCTGGGTGCTCCGGGAAAGCGTCAAGAAGGGCATGACCTACGCCCAGGTCAAGGACGCCCTGGGCACGCCCAAGGCCAATGCGGCCCCCGAGGATCGCCGGTTGGCGGGCCGGGTCAAGGTCTTGGAATACTACATGATCCCCGACGATCCCAACTGCCCTGAACAGCACGTCGTCGACGCGATGATGTCCTGCTTCACCTTGGGCATGTCGACCAAGGGGGACAAAAAGGTCTACCGCCTCTATTTCCTGAACGATAGGTACGTGGACAGTTGCCGCATCGTCGAGGGTCCGGCCCCGATGGGCTTCTGTCGGCTGCTGGAGCACAAGATCGCCTCGGGCCTGGGTTACGGGCGATAATCGGCGTCACCCGCCGCCGGCGGTGAGGTCCAAGACGGCCGGTTCACGGTCGACCTCGGGTCGGCCGGGGCCGGCTTTTCCGTTCAGGGTCCGGGTCTGCCGGCCGTCGTACCGGGCTAATCAAGAGGCGTCAGCCGGTACTTGTCCACCATGCGCACCGGCCGGTAGGACTGCTTGGCCAGCCGGAGCCCCTCGAGGCCCAGGTCCTGCTCCCGGTTGATGTAGGTCATCTCGGCCCAGGCATGGGCGCAGAACCGCTGATTGACGGCCGCGTACAGGCCGTCGAGGTTCGGGTCGGCCTTTTCGATATGGATGACGGCCGTCTCGGGGTTGAGTCTCTCGCCCAGGGAAAAGGCCACCACCCGGTCGTCGACGATGATCGCCCCGCCAATGTAATCCAGCTCTCCCCAATGGGTCAGGGCCTCGTAAATGGCCTGGTCCTCGTCGATCAGCGACGGGTCGGCGGCGCACTGGCGCAGCTCGCACCAGTGGGTCTGCATGGCCAGGACGCGGCCGATCAGGTCTTGGTCCAGGGCCCGATACTCGAACGGGTGGTTTTTGAGGAACTTGTTGAGGTGGTTTTTCTTGCTATGGAATTTTTTGCCGGATAAGTTGATCAGGTCGGCGCTCAGGTAGACGTAGTCGCTCTGGTCCGGGTCAAGCTCGGCCCGCCAGCGGCCTGGGTCGACGTGTCGATCGAGCCAGGCCCGGTCCACCCGCTGGATCGTGGCCCCGGGGTTGAGGGGCCGCAGCGTCTCGGTGGCGAAATCGAGGGCCGCGGCCGTATCACCCGGACCGTGGGGCGGCAGGGCGAAGGGACAATCTCCGGGCGGGGTGAGGACGACCACCAGGCAGTCGTGGCTGACGGTCCAGGCGGTTTGGTAGCGGCCCCGCCACATGAACAGGTTGGTGAAGGTCAGCTCCGAAATTTGGGGCTGATCCTGGGCCAACAAATCCTGGACGGTCGGTTTGTCGGTCAGTTCCAGGGCGCGGAAGTTCGCGGCTCTCAGGGGCTCTGGAATCACGGTCAACTCCTGGCTTTACTGATTTAGTCTCAACCATGACGTCGGGCGGCGACGGTGTCAAGCCGGCCGGGGTTGCCCGGCCGGTGCGTTCGGTGAGGGGGGCGGACGTTTGCCCGGTTGGATCTGGTGGCTGTTGGGACTGATCGCGGTCCTGTTCGCTCTCAAGGCGGTGTATCTCGTCTCGACCGCCCTCAGTCTGCCGGCGACCAAGGGGGCCATGTTCGTCACCACGTCCCGGACCCGGATCAGGGCCTTTCTGGAGGCCGTGCCCCTGGGGCCGGGGCAGTTGCTGATGGACCTGGGCTGCGGTGACGGCCGGGTGCTCCGGGCGGCCCGGCGGCAATACGGCGTCCGGGCCGTCGGGGTCGAGATCAACCCGTTGCCCTATTTGCTGGCCCGGCTGCTGGCCTGGGGACGCGACGGGATAGAGGTCCGCCGGGCGAGCTTTTGGACGCTGGACCTGGGTCCGGCCGACGTGGTGACCTGTTATCTGTTCCCGGACGTCATGGCCCGGCTGGCCGAAAAGCTGGCCGCCGAGCTGCGGCCCGGGGCCCGGGTAGTGTCGTTCAATTTCCCGTTGCCCGGCTGGCGTCCGGAGCGTGTCTTAGCGCCCGATTCGTCCCGGCATGGCGATCCGATTTACATCTACCGGTGGCCCCGAGCCCTGACCGGAGCGGACTAACGCCCCGCCAAATCACGAGGCCGGCCCCCGGGCCCTGACCGGGCCTTGATTTAACTAAGCGTTTTTGTTCCGGAAGACCTGCCTGAAGGTGGCCAGGGCCTGGTCGATGTCGGGGTCGCTGATCTGCAGATGGGTCACCGCCCGCAGCCGTCCCGGCCCGAAGGGCACCACCCCCACCCCCCGGTCGGCCAACCGGGCCACGGCCTCCTGGGGCTCGAGGCCGGTGCCCGAGATGTCCATGACCACGATGTTGGTCTCGACCCGGGCCGGATCGATGTCAACCCCGGGCAGTTCGTCCAGCCCTTGGGCCAGGACCCGGGCCCGGGCGTGATCCTCGGCCAGGCGATCCAGGTTGTGCTCGAGGGCGTACAGCCCGGCCGCGGCCAGGATGCCGGCCTGGCGCATGCCGCCGCCCAGGCGCTTGCGGACGCGGCGGGCCTCGTGAATGTTTTCCCGGGATGAGACCACCATCGACCCCACCGGCGCCCCCAGGCCCTTGGACAGGCAAAAGCTGATGGTGTCGAAACCGGCGGCCAGCTCGGCCGGAGTGTAGCCCGCCGCGGCGCAGGCGTTGAACATCCGGGCCCCGTCCAGGTGAAGCGCCAGCCCCCGATCACGGGCCAGGTCCTGGATGGCCCGGACGGTCCCCAGGGGATAGACCGCCCCGCCGCCGAAGTTGTGGGTGTTCTCCAGGGCGACGACGCGACTGACCGGCAGATGGACGTTGTCCGGATTAATCGCCGCGGCGATCATCTCCGGGCTCAAGATCCCTTGCTCGGCGTCGAGGAGGTTGAACGGCAAGCCGGACAGGACCGCCGCGGCCCCGCCCTCATAGCGAACCAGATGGGCCGTCCGGTCGCAGATGACCTCGTCGCCGGGCCGGGTCAGCAGGCGCAGGCAGACCTGATTGGCCATGGTCCCGCTGGGCACGAACAGGGCCGCCTCCCGGCCCAGCAGTTCGGCGGCCACCTCCTGGAGGCGGTTGACGCTCGGGTCCTCGCCGAACACGTCGTCGCCCACCTCGGCTCCGGCCATGGCCCGTCGCATGCCTTCATCCGGCCTGGTGACCGTGTCGGAGCGAAGATCGATGGCCAACATTGTTTTGCGCCTCCTTGCCCCGGTGACGACCCTCCGGACGCCGGGACCACCGCCCCGTGGATTGATCGGACTATCCTACCATACCCCCGCCGGCCCCGGGCGGAGCCCCGGAGGGTCCTTTTAAAAGTTACCGGATTGCCATTTGATTCGCCTTGTCGTTAACGGCAGGTTGAGGTATTATGAACCGCGATATCGCCTTGGGCCGCGACCCCCGGGCACGGCGTTCCGGGGCGGCGAGGACGAGTCTTGGTTATCAGGGGGAGACAATGAAGTGGTATCGGAATCTGAACCTGGGACCCAAGCTGATCGGTCTGTTCCTTATCGCCGGGCTGGTGCCGATGATCATTTTCGGCGGCCTGGCTTACTTCCAGGGCGGCCGCGCCCTGCGGGAGGAGGCCTTCGCCAAGCTGCGGGCGGTCCGGCAGATCAAGACCAGGCAGCTGGCGAACCTGTTCTCCGGGCTAACGGCCCTGGTCAACCTGCTCAAGGCCAATCCGGCCACGCGGGGCGCCCTGTCCTCGATCTCGTGGGCCTTCGGGGCGGACGGCAACAAGGCTGGTCCGAACTGGAAGCGGACGGTCGGCAAATACGACAAGGCCTTCAAGGACCTCAAAAAAAATTTCCGCATCCACGACCTGCTGCTGTTATCCAAGAGCGGCCGGGTAATTTACTCCGTGTCCCGGCTGGGGCACTTGGGGCAAACCGTTGCCTCCGGACCGTTGAAGACCTCGGGTCTGGGTCTGGCCTTCGCCCGGGCCAAGGCGGGGGCGGCCAAAGGGACCACGGTGCAGACCGATTTCGGCCTCTACGGGCCGGCGGGCGACAAGCCGGCCTGTTTCATCGCCGCCCCGGTCATGGACGAGATGGGGCAGTTCGTCGGCGTGGTCGCCCTCCACCTCTCGACCAGACCGATCAACGCGGTCATGCTCGAGCGCGCCGGCATGGGCCGCACCGGGGAGACGTACCTGGTCGGCCCGGACAAGCTGATGCGCAGCGACTCCTTCCGGGACAAAAAGCGACACTCGGTGGCCGCCTCGCTGGCCGCTCCCCGCGCCGGGCGCGTCGACACGCCGGCCGCCCGACGGGCCCTTGCGGGCAAGCAGGGGAGCCTGATCCTGACCAACTACCTGGGTGAGGGCGTCCTGTCCGACTACGCCCCGCTGATGGTGGGCGGTTTCCGGTGGGCGATTATCGCCGAGGTGGGCGTGGACGAGGCCTTCGCCGCGGTCAGGCGGCTGAGAAACGTGAGCCTGATCATCGGCCTGATCCTGGCCGCGTTGATCGTCGGGATGGCCTTCGGGGTGGCCCGGTCCATCGCCCGGCCGGTAGTGGAACTGGTCGAGGTCTCCGACGCCATCGCCGCCGGCGATCTGACCCGACACATCACCTATCAGGCCGGTGACGAACTGGGTCGCCTGGCCGACAGTCTCCGGAACATGCTGGTCGGGGTCATCGGGGAGGGGCAGTCCATCAAGAGCGGCATCGCGGTGCCGCTGTGGACGGCCGACCGGGACCTGAAGATGACCCACCTGAACCCGATCTACGCCCAGGCGGTCAAGCAAATCCTGGGGCTCGAACCCGAGGAAGTGGTCGGTCACCTGAGCGTGGCCGAAGCGGTGCCCGATCGGGACGGCATCGTCGCCGACCAGGCCCGGGAGGTCTTGAACTCCGGCCGGACGGTCCTCCGGGAAATCGTGATGCCCCTGGGCGGCGCCGACTCCCACGTGTTGTCCACGCTGTCGCCGCTCAAGGACCTCGAGGGCGAGGTGATCGGGGTGATGGGCATCGGCGTGGACATCACCCGGCAAAAGAAGCAGCAGGATGAAATCGAGCGGCAACAAGAGGACTTGCTGGCCGTGGCCCAGGAGGTGAAGGCCCTGGCCGAGCAGTTGGCCTCGGCGGCGACGCAGATCTCTTCGAGCACGGACGAGATGTCCTCGACCACCGAGCAGCAGAGCGCCCAGGCCGGGGCCGTGGCCACGTCTGCCGAACGGATGAACGCCACCGTGCGCGAGGCGGCCCAGCACGCGGCCCGGGGGGCGGAAGAGGCCGAGGCGGCCGGGGAGCTGGCCCGAGAGGGCGGCCGGGTGGTCGCGGAGACCATCCAGTCCATCAACCGGATCAGCCGGGACGTGACCCAGGTGGGCGAGACGGTCCAGGCGCTTTCGGCCAAGAACGAGTCCGTGGACGCGGTGGTCGGGGTCATCGAGGACATCGCCGACCAGACTAATTTGCTGGCCCTCAACGCGGCCATCGAGGCGGCCCGGGCCGGCGAGGCGGGCCGCGGTTTCGCCGTGGTGGCCGACGAGGTGCGGAAGTTGGCGGAGAAGACCATGTCGGCCACCAAGGAGGTGACGGAGACGGTCCTGTCGATCAAGGCCTCGACCCAGGACGCGGTGACCCGGGTGGGCGAGACTCAGGCGAACGTCGCGCACGGGGTCGAACTGGCCGCCCGGGCGGGGGATATGCTGGAGCAGATCGTGGGCAACGCCACCCGGGTGGCCGAACTGGTGTCCCAGATCGCCGCGGGGGCCGAGGAGCAGACGGCGGCCACGGACGAGATCAGCAAGAACGTGGAGGGCATAGCGGGGGCGGCCCGGGAATCGGCGGCGGCGATCATGGAGACGGCCGGGGGGGCCGAGGCCCTGTCCAGCCTGGCCGGCCGCCTGGCCGAGGCCGTGGACCGGTTCCAGAAATAATCCATCCCGGGGCGGCCGGTCACCCGTCGCCGGCGTCGTCCTCGAGCCGGCTGGTGTCGCCGCTGGGCAGGCCCAGTTCGCCGGCCCGGAGCACCCGCCGCAGGATCTTGCCCGACCTGGTCTTGGGCAGGGCGGCCACGAACTTGACTTCCCGCAGCGGGACCTCGGCCGAGAGGTCGGTCTTGACAAAGGTCAGGAGTTCCTGATTGAGCCGGGCCGAGGGGGTGTATCCCGGATTGAGGCTGACGTAGGCCTTGACCTCGACCCGGCCCGGTCCGCGGGCCATGGCGATGGCCCCGGCCTCGCGCACGGCCGGGTGGCGGTGCAGGACGTTCTCGATCTCGTAGGGGCCGAGCAGTTTGTCGCCGACCTTGATCAGGTCGTCGTTGCGCCCCTGGTGAAAGAAGTATCCCTCCTCGTCCCGGACGGCCATGTCGCCGGTGGCGAACCATTCCTCGGTGCGGAAGTAACTCTGATAGCGATCCGGATCCCCCCAAATGCCGACCATCATCGCCGGCCAGGGCGTCCTGATCGCCAGCTCGCCCAGGGTCAGCACCGGCTGAGGCCGTCCCAGGGCGTCGATCACGGCCACCTCGACGCCGGGTAGGGGCCGGCCCATGGACCCCGGCTTGGTGGGCGTGGCCGGGAAGTTGGCCAGCATGATCATCCCCGTCTCGGTCATCCACCAGGTGTCGTGGGGCGCCAGGCCGAAGTTCTGCTTGACCCAGAAGAAGGCCTCGGGGGAGAGGGTCTCGCCCACCGAGGCGATGTGCCCCAGCGTCGAGAAGTCGTAACGCCGGGGCAGGTCCTGGCCCGCGGCGGCCAGGCGGCGGATGGTCATCGGCGTGGTGTACCAGACCGAGATCCGGTGCCGTTCCAGGGTCCGGTACCAGGTCGAGGCGGCGAAGGGGTCGCCCTGGACCACGGACGCGGCCCGGCACAACCACGGGGCAAAGGCGCCGTAGACCGTACCGGTCACCCAGGCCGGGTCGCCGTCGGTCCACAGGACCGAGTCCGGGGAGAGGTCCAGGGCGTACTGGGCCGTCACCAGGTGGCCGACCATGTCCCGGTGGGCGTGGACCACTCCCTTGGGCGGGCCGGTCGAGCCCGAGGTGTAGAGCAGATACAGCGGCGTGTCCGGGTCCACCCAGGCCGGCTCGTGCGTCTCGGGCCGGTCGTCGGCCCGGTCCATGGTCCACATCTCTTCCGGGGCCGGCCCCTGGCTCAGGAAGAAGAACTCGACCGATCCGGTCGACTCCGGGGGCAGTCGTTCGATGAGGTCGGGGTGGGTCAGGACCGCCCGGGGCCCGGCGTCGCGGAACCTGAACTCGAGTTCGTCGTAATTCAGGCTGGCGTAGAGCGGCGAGAATAGGACGCCCAGCCGGGCGCAGGCCAGCATGGCCAGGTGGATCTCCGGCCCGGGAGGCAGGAAGATGAACATCCGGTCGCCCGGACCCAGGCCCCGCTCGGCCCAGAGGTTGGCCCATTGGCTGGACTTTCGCTTCAACTCGATGAAGGAGAAGGCCCGGACCCGGTCCTCCCGCTCGTGAATCAGGGCCGTCTTCGCCCCTTGGGTTTCGTCCTCACACCAGCGGTCCACGGCCTCGTGGACGATGTTCACCCTCCCGGTC
>JAHJDS010000297.1 GCA_018812395.1 Pseudomonadota bacterium | reverse complement strand
GGCTACACACCGCCCCGCTACCGGGACGACATCCGGGTCATGGGCAAGGACATGATGGGCGTGTTCCACTACGCCCTGTACACCATGCACCAGGCCGGGTTAGCCACCGACCACGACCTGACCGTGTCCACCAAAGTGGCCGAGGTCCTGACCGGCGGCAACGTGCTCCGGGATACCCTGGTCAGCGAGCAGCACCTGCTCGATCTGGAGCGCGAGGCCTTTGTCAGCCTGTGCGGCACGCCCGAGACCCAGGCCCGCATCCGCCACATGCTGACCACGGGCAAACCACTTCGCAACTAAGAGCGAGACAGGGGAGGTTTTTTGTCATGAGAGAAGCGGTAATCGTCAGCGCCTGCCGGACGGCCGTCGGACGCGCCCCCCGGGGTAAGCTCTGCAAAACCCGCCCCGACGAGATGGGCGCCGCGGCCCTGACCGAGGTCTTGAAACGGACCCCGGGGCTCGACCCCGTGGACATCGACGACGTCGTCATCGGCTGTTCCTTCCCCGAGGCCGAGCAGGGCCTCAACGTCGCCCGGGTCCTGGTCGCCCGGGCCGGCCTGCCCGACGACGTCTCGGGCGTGACCGTCAACCGGTTCTGCAGCTCCGGCCTCCAGGCCATCTCCCACGCCTGCGAGCGGATCATGGTCGGCGCGGCCGACGTCATCGTCGCCGGCGGGGTCGAGACCATGTCCATGATCCCCATGGGCGGCAACACCATGAGCGTCAACCCCATGCTCGGCGACACCCGGCCCTCGGCCTACGAGGGCATGGGCATGACCGCCGAGAACGTGGCCGAAAAATACGACGTCAGCCGCCAGGACCAGGACCGGTTCGGCTACGAGTCCCAGATGAAGGCCGCCCGGGCCGTCGAGAGCGGTCACTTCAAGGACCAGATCGTACCCCTGACCATCGAGGTCCAAAACCGGGTCAACGGCCAATTCGTCATCACCGAGGAAATTTTCGACATTGACGAGGGCGTGCGGGCCGACACCACCCTCGAGGGCCTGGCCGCCCTCCGGCCCGCCTTCAGGAAAACCGGCACCGTCACCGCCGGCAATTCCTCCCAGATGAGCGACGGCGCGGCCATGGTCGTCTGTATGACCAAGGACCAGGCCGACCGGCTCGGTCTGACCCCCATGGCCACCTACCGCGGCTACCAGGTCGCCGGCGTGGATCCCCTGTACATGGGCGAGGGGCCGATCAAGGCCATCCCCAAGCTGTTCGAGCGGACCGGCATCAAGATGGGCGACCTGAAACTGATCGAACTCAACGAGGCCTTCGCTTCCCAGGCCCTGGCCTGCATCCGGACCCTGGACATTCCGACCGACATCACCAACCCCAACGGCGGGGCCATCGCCCTGGGCCACCCATTGGGCTGCACCGGAGCCAAGCTGACCACCCAGCTCCTGTACGAAATGGCCCGTCAGGACATGTACGGTTACGGCCTGGTGTCGATGTGCATCGGCTTCGGCATGGGCGCGGCCGGCGTCTTCGAGCGGGAGAAGTATTGATCGCGGACGCCCCGGTCGCTTCCGCGTCACGAATATTTAAGGCGGGCAAGATCACTCGCCCCTGGATCGGAGTTAAAGGGAGAGCGTCATGAGCGACGACATCAAACTTAAAGGCGGCGGCTTCCTCCTGGCCGAGCTGGCACCCGAGGACGTGTTCACCCCCGAGGACATGACCGAGGAACACAAGATGATCCTCGAAACGACCCACGATTTCATCCAAGGTGAGATCCTGCCTAACACGGATAAGATCGAGGAAAAGGACAAGGACCTCATCCGCTCGATCCTGGTCAAGGCCGGCGAGCTGGGCCTCAACGGGACCGACATCCCCGAGGAGTTCGGCGGCCTGGGCCTGGACAAGATCTCGACGGCCGCCGTGACCGAGGCCATGGGCACCTCCGGATCGTTCGCCGTGGCCCACGGCGCCCACACCGGCATCGGCACCCTGCCCACGGTCTACTTCGGCACCAAGGAGCAAAAGGAAAAGTATCTGCCCGGGCTGTCCTCGGGCGAGATCTTCGGGGCCTACGCCCTGACCGAGGCCGGGGCCGGCTCGGACGCCACCAACGCCAAGACCAAGGCCGTGCTCTCCGAGGACGGCAAGCACTACGTCCTCAACGGCGAGAAGATGTTCATCACCAACGCCGGCTGGGCCGACCTGTTCACCGTCTACGCCATGATCGACGGGGAGCAGTTCACCGCCTTTCTGGTCGAGGCCGGCTACCCCGGCGTGTCCACCGGCGCCGAAGAGGTCAAGATGGGCATCAAGGGGTCGTCCACCCGGACCTTGGTCCTCGAGGACGCCAAGGTGCCGGTGGAGAACCTACTCCATCAGATCGGCAAGGGCCACCAGGTCGCCTTCAACATCCTCAATATCGGCCGCTACAAGCTGGCCGCGGCCTGCGTCGGCGGGTGCAAGTCCATCGTCGGCGACGCCGTCAAGTACGCCAACCAGCGCGTCCAGTTCGGTAAGCCCATCTCCTCTTTCGGCATGATCCGCGAAAAACTGGCCCGGATGGTGGCCAAGACCTACATGACCGAGGCCATGGTCTACCGGACCTCCGGCCTGATCGACGCCGAGGCCAAGAAGGTCGATCTGACCGCCGAGGACGCCCCGCTCAAGAGCCTGGCGGCCATCGAGGAGTACGCCGTCGAGTGCTCCATCAACAAGGTCTACGGCTCCGAAACCCTCGACTACTGCACCGATGAGTTCGTCCAGATCCTGGGCGGGTACGGCTACGTGGCCGAGTACCCGGCCGAGCGGGCCTACCGCGACGCCCGGATCAACCGCATCTTCGAGGGCACCAACGAGATCAACCGCCTCCTCGTCCCCGGCACCTTGCTGCGCCGGGCGATGAAGGGCGCCTTGCCGCTGCTGCCCGCGGCCCAGGCCGTCCAGGGCGACCTGATGACCTACACCACCATGGGGTTGAGCATCCCCGACGAGCCGCTGGCCATGGCCGAGCACATGATCGGCATGAGCAAGAAGACCGCCCTGCTGGTCGCCGGCGTGGCCGTCCAGAAGTTCATGCAGAACCTGGCCAACGAGCAGGAAGTCCTGGCCCGTATCGCCGACATCCTCATCGAGATCTACGCCATGGAGTCGGGTTGCCTCCGGGCCAAGAAGGCCCTGGCCGGCCGGGGCGAGGACAAGGCGGCCCTGCACCTGGCCTGCGTCAACTCCTACGTGGACGAGACCGTGCCCCGGATCGAGGCCTGGGCCCGGGAGGCCCTGGCCTTCTGCGAGGAGGGCGACACCCTGCGCACGATCCTGATGGGCGTCAAGAAGTTCATGAAATACACCCCGACCAACGCCGTGGCGCTCAGGCGACAGATCGCCGACAAGGTGGTCGAACTGGAGCGCTGGCCGATCTGAGCCGGTCTATAGTAAAAACTTCCCAACCCCCCTGTCCCAGCCCCGTTGTGGCGGCGCGCAAGCGCCGCCACAACGGGGTTTTTCTGCGAGGCCGCAGTGGCGTAATTCGCGACGAACATCCGGCAAGGTCATCCCCTGGTCGTCCGCGCTTCACGGCGCCACTACGTCGGCGCCTGCCGTCCGTAAGGTCTAGGCAAGTGGGCAGCCCCACCGGCGTGATTCGCGGTGCCACTCGGCACACGAGTGAATCGCGGTGCGAAGCCGCACGGGCATGATTCGCGACCAACGTTGGTGCCCGTGAAACGCGTCGTCCGCGCTTGCCGCCCCCATTCCATTCCGGCTCCGCTGTACATAAAGCAAGAGGCGCCGTGTCGTTCAGTGTGAGCGCGCACGTCTACCCAAATCCCGGGTCGGGTGGCGCGTCCGGCCGCTCTCAAAAAAAGCGGGCCGAGGCGCGCCGACTGCCCGCCCCGGGCCCGCCCTAACAATATTTTTTTCAGGGGTGGCCCAGAGGGCTTGGCCGCATCTAGTGCGAAGCCGCACGGGCGTGATTCGCGACAAACGTTGGCGGGAAGTCTACGCTACGTCCGCGCTCGCCGCCTCTAGTGGGTAGCCCCACGGGCGAGCTTCGCGCTGAAGACTGGTACTGGTGAAACGACTCGTCCGCGCTTGCCGCCCCCAGTGGGTAGCCTACGGGCGTATTTTTGGAGCAATCATGTTCGGTGGCGAACGACCCTTCCGCGCTTGCCGATGCACCTCCTCGGCGCCGGCCATCCGTAAGATCAGAATATTGAGAAAATGCGGGGGGTGAGGCATATGATCGCCCCCTGGCCGCCGCGGGACATGGGACCGAGCGACAATAATGCCCCCCAATCCGTTGGCGGGCCTAAGGGGTGATCAGATGGACGTGGACCCTGACATCCTTGACGCCCTCGACGCCTTGTCCGGCCTCCATGATCCGGCGGCGAACTTCCGACTCCTGGGCCAAGGTGGCCTCGGTATGGACGACGACCAACCCCTTCTCGGCCGTAATCTGGACTCCAGGCCAGGCAGTGACGATGGCCGCCTTGGCCCGGGCGGCCACCAGCAGGTCGTCCAGGGCGGCCCGGGACTCGGGTGTCGTCTGGAAGCGTGGTAATCCGGCGGTATGGCCGATGATGTTGGCCGCGTCCTGGACGTTGATCTTGTGGATATGGACCACCAGATCGTAGAGCGACGGATCGGCCGTGTCGATGCCGTACAGGGCCATTGACCACTGGCGGCGTTCCTCGTCTCGCCTCTTGATCACTTCCTTGGGGTCCAGAGGCTTGGCCGGGTCTATCTTTACGGCGTCATTCCGGTCGCCCTCGGTGGCCATTCCCGCGGCGGCCATGACGTTCTCGAGCTTTTTCATGAACCTCGAGAAGCCCCCCAGGTCCTCCCGTTTCTCGACGTAACCCAGATCAACGGGCTCGGTTTCCCCCGAGATTTTTTTTCGATCCAACTCGGTTCGGACGCGGTCCTCGATGTCGGCGATGATCCGCACCTTGAGGGCGTGGCCGACGTCCTTGAGAAAGAAGTGGCCGGCCAGGCCGTGGTAGACCACGTTGTCTTGGTGGACGTGCTCCAGGAAGGCTTCGGTGATGTAGGCCACGAACTTTTCCCGGCCAAAGGAGAAGCGATCGAGCATGGTCGGGGCCTCTTGCAGGGCCTGGATCAGTTTTATTTCCGGGATTTTGAAGTGACCCGCGGCCTCGTTCAGGATTTCTCGCGAGATGCATTCGTAACCCAAGGCCTGGGCCACCGTTTCGGCGATTTCCTTGCCCTTGCTGTAAGAGCCTCGGGAAATGGTGATGATGGCCACGATACTTCTCCTTGCTGCCGGTCGGACTAGAACCCGGTCGTCGGCCTCATAACTCAATAATATATCCGGGCGACTCCCGGAGCAAGCCTTTGAGAGAAAGTGAACGAAGTGATGGGCCGGCATTTCGGGAGGAAATCCACCAGGGGGTCACATTGGGATAAGATATCAGTCTAACCTCAAAAGAGCGTTCGTCGGTCCGAAGCGTCGGCCGTGCGACAAGCTAAACCCCAAGAGGAGGAGTCCGGCATGAAGTCTGATGTCCTGGATCGATACGCGGCGCGGGTCGGTTACACGCCCGAGGAAAAGGGGCTGTTGGTCGAGGGGGATCCCCGTCACCGCCATCTCAACCGGGTGTCCCAGGCCGCGCCCAAATACTCGATCATGGCCCGGGTGATCGAGGCCCGGCACTGCAACACCGGCTACCAGGCGGGAGACCGATTCGTCCTGGACGTGGACGGCAACCTGATCGCCAAGCTGTGTCCCAAGCGGCTGTGCGTTTATTTGGTCGGGCAGTTGATGGTTCCGGTGGCCCTGATCAACGAGCGGTTGAGCGAAGGGCACGAGCCGGGCGCCTTTCATTTCATGCGCCGCCTTCGCTGTCCGGACGTGGGCGTGGAGTGCGGCGGGTACGGTCAGGTGACCCTCCAGGTCGAGGTGGTGGATCGCGCCGCCGTTAGCTGAAGACCGGTGCCAACACCGGCCGGAACCAAGGTTGGGGCTTTCGGGCAGGCCAACTCCCCGGGGACCAACGACCGCCACTCAAGGGCGGGTCGGTTTCTAAAGACGACCCGGCCTATTTGTTCCCGGCCAAGGTCGCGTTCCGGCCGGCGTCGGCCGGGGGATCCATTCTTCTCATTAATTGCCTGACCTTATCGATCAATTCCCGTAACACGAACGGTTTCGGCAACCGCTCAATGTCTTGGTCGGACAGGCCGTCAATATCGAAATCGTCGACCTTGGCCGAGACAAAGAGGAACCTCCGGCCCACGTTGGGGTAGATTTCTACCGCCTTTTTGAAGAAATCAATCCCGCTGAGTTCGGGCATGTCAACATCGGAAACGATGACCTTGTAATATTTCCGTCGTAATAACTCCAGCCCTTGGCGGCCGTTCTCGGCCGCGGCCACCTTTCCCTCGGACTCCAACACGTTTGTCAGCAGGTTACGGATCAGTTCATCGTCTTCGACCACCAGGATCGACTCCTCCCAGACGGGCGGAATCTTTTTCAGTTGTCTCAGCAGTTCGAGCCCGTAATCCGTGGCCTCGAGAAAGTGCATCACCCGACGAATGTGGCTCTGCATCCTGGCCGCGGGGTAGTAGAACTCCCGGCTGGCCTTGGTCAGGGTCCCGATGACGTAAGTGAAGATGTGGTTCCACTCTGAAAATTCAGTTTCGGCGATGCAGCCGATGACCTCCCGGTCGGACACCGACTCCGACTTGAGCCGGTCGATCATGCGGCGAAGGGGGCCCTCAATTCTGTCCTTGGTCTCCTGATCGACGAGCACCGGCGCGGCCAGGTCTTTCTCAGATGGCAGCAGTTGGGCCGCCTGGTGTAGAGTTTGGCCGTGCCAGGCCTCTTCCTCGGCGCAATCGGACAAAAACTCGGCAAACACCGGGTCATGCTCGAATTTGGATTGGGCCAGAACGTAGAACTCGCCGGCCATCCGCTCGATCTTCATCAACCATTCCGCAATTTCCAGCAGTCCCTGAGACATCATGTTCCTCGATCCCTAAACCTGGTCCCGGCCCGGCAGGATACCCTCCGGCCGATGTCCTTGAG
>JAHJDS010000296.1 GCA_018812395.1 Pseudomonadota bacterium | reverse complement strand
TATGGCCGATGACTGGTTGACAATCGGTTCCCGCCGCCTGCGGCAACGTTTCGCCCGCTGGATCGACTCCCGGGTCAGCCGGCCGGACTCATCCCTCCCGGACGTGGGTCAACTGTGGCGGGAACGCATCTTCTTCGCCGTCGTCTACTTCGCCCTGGCCGTCGGACTGCCGGTGCTGGTGTTTACCACTCTGCTGGCCGCGGTCGGCGGGTTCTGGACCGGAGTGATCATCTTCGGGCCGGCCTACTTCATCGTGGCCGGGATAACCTTGTATCGTCCCCTGTCCTTTCAAGCGCGCGTCGTGTTGGTCATGCTGGTGATCTACGCCGGCGGCACGGGCAGCCTGATCGCGGTCGGCCCTCATTTCGCCGGACGCCTGTGGCTGGTGGCCTTCGCGGCCTTCAGTTGTCTGATGCTCGGTTTCCGGGCCGGCATGGCCGCCGTGGCCCTGAACACCCTGACCGTGATCGGCCTGGGGTTGTTCTTCGGCCTGGGGACCGATGATCCGGCCATATTGTCGGGCGGCCTGGGCCGCGATGTCCCTTTCCTAACCTACTGGCTGCTGACCGGCACCGCCTTCGTGGTCTTGAGCCTGGTGATCGTGGTCTCCATCGCCTTGCTCTTCCGGGGCCTGGAGAGCTCGCTCAAGAGCGAAAGGCGATCTACCAGGTCCCTTGAGGAAGAACGTGAATATCTGGACCTGGCCAACCGTGAACTCGAACAGGAAATTCGGCAACGCCGAGAGGCCGAAGAGGCCCTCAAAGTCAGCGAGAACCAGTACCGGTCCCTGGTCGAGAACGTGCCCTTCGGCATCTTCATCGTCGAGATCGATTCCGGCCGGTTCATCTTCCTGAACCAGCAGATCTGCGACCTGCACGGTTACACCCTCGAGGAGGCGCTCCAGCTCGAGGTCTGGGATTTCATCGATCCCGCTCAGCACAAGTTGATGCGGTCCCGGATGGGCACCCGGTTGGCCGGCGGCGTCCTTTCCCCGGCCACGGTCGTTTACACCAGCCGGGCCAAAGACGGCACCGCCATCCGCGGCGAGGTCTGGGCCTCGGTGGTCACCTTTCAGGGTCGGCCGGCCGTCCAGGGTGTTGTCCGGGACGTGACCGAGCAGGAGTTGCTCGAGAAACAGCTCCAGCAGGCCCAGAAGATGGAGGCCGTGGGCACCCTGGCCGGCGGCGTGGCCCACGAGTTCAACAACATCCTGATGGCCATTCGGGGCTACACCCAGTTGTTGACCATGGACGGCGGCCTCGAGGCCAAGCCGGCCGGGTACATCGAGAAGATCGAGGCCTGCACCAAGCGGGCGGCCGATCTGACCGGGAAGATGCTGACCTTCTCCCGCCTGGACAGCGGGGAAAAGATTGCGGTCCAGGTCAACGAGGCGGTCGAGGAAATCGCCGATCTGGCCCGCCACACCTTTTCACCCGTCTTTCGGATCGACCTGGAACTGGACCCGGACCTGCCGCCCATCGGCGCCAATCCCTACCACCTGGAACAGGTCCTGCTCAACCTGGCCGTCAACGCCCGCGACGCCATGCCCGAGGGCGGCCGGATCGCCATTCGGACGTTCCGGGTCGACGTGAACGCCGAGTTCCGGCGCGTCCACCCCTGGGCCGTGGCCGACCGCTACGTCGAGGTGGTGGTCGAGGACCAGGGATGCGGCATGACGCCGGAGCAGGTCGAACGCATTTTCGATCCTTTCTACACCACCAAGGATCCAGGGGAAGGCACCGGCCTGGGGCTGGCCGTGGCCTACTCGATCATCGAGAACCACGGCGGGGCCATTGTCGCCCACAGCCGGTTCGGCCGGGGGAGCCGCTTCCACGTCTATTTGCCCGTGGACGACGTCTTGCCGGCCGTAATCGACTCCGCCGCCCCCCGTGACGACCGGGACGTGTCCGGCCGATCGATTTTGCTGGTCGACGACGAGGACCTGGTCCGCGACGTGGCCCGCCAGGCCCTGGAGCACTTCGGCTGCCGGGTCGTCGAGGCCGGCCACGGCCGGGAGGCGCTGGCCTTGTATCGGGCGGCCCGGGACCAGGGTCGGTCTTTTGACTTGGTGCTGTTGGACATGGCCATGCCGGTCATGGGCGGCCCGGAGTGTCTGGATCGATTGATCGAGATGGACCCCGGGGTTCGGGTGCTGATCGTGACCGGCCATGACGGCCAGCCGGGACAAGACCTGCTCTCCCGGACGATCGGCGTGCTGCACAAGCCGTTCGATTTGATCAGGCTGCGCCACGAGATCGCCCAGGCCATGGCCGACAAAAATGGGTCCGACCAGTGACCGGGGCGTCAGGTCTAGATGGCACGGATTCGGGTTACTGAATACGCCGCGGAATAAAACTTATAAGAATTTCTCCGAACCGGGGGGATGCGGTCGGCAGGGAGAATCGTCGGCCGCCTTCATCGGCGGCGGCGCTTGATGGCGCTCCGGTCAAAGTAGTAGGTGACCATTTTTGCTTGCCGGTTCCGGCAGACGTAGGCCGCCAGGGTGCCCGTGGGATTGGTCATTGGCCGGCCGCAGGTGTCGAGTTTCACCCGGAACAGGGTCAAATAGGCCGCCTCCTCGGCAAACAGACCGATGAGCTTGATCGGGTTGGCCTTGGTCAGGCCCATGGGATGGGCGACCCGGCCGGACCGCAGGCGGCGCATGAGCCGTTGCCGGGTGAGCTGGAGGAGGACGAACCGGGCGACGCGGTTCTGGGGATCGCCCCGCAGGGCCCTCAGGCACGATTTCTCGATCCGGGTCGCCGGGGCCCGGAGCCGGAGGCCGAGCAGGGCGAAGGCGGCGTGCCACTGGGGGTCTTGGCCGCCGCCCAGTTTGAGGGCCTGGCGCAACAGCCGCAGGGCCCCCTTGGTGTCGGCGTGTTCGCCGCGGAGTTTGTCCAGGGCCTGGTTGACGAGCCGGCGGATTCTTTCGCTCTGGGTCGTGGCCGTGGGGGCGGGCGGGCGTTTACCCTGGGGCAGGGCCAAGGCCGGGGGGGCGGTGGCGGAGATGAGTAGCCCGGCGCTCAGCGCGGCGGCCAGGGTTTTTTGTAACGGATTCATGACGATCCTTTGGGGTCGAGTTGGGGTGCCTGGGGATTAATACCACGCCCGGCCCGGCCGGGCAAGCGCCCCGGGTATTCGTACAAGGGTTACGAATCCAGTTCGGCCGGCCGGAAGTGTGTCATCTCGAACCCGGGGTCCTCACCGTACTTCTCGACCATTCGGGCCATAAATTTCGAAAAGGCCGCCCCGTCGGCCGGAATCCCGTGGTCATTCAGGGCCCGGGCAATGTCTTTCGTCTCTGGCGGGCAGCCGGGGATCTCCACCCGGCGCTTGATTCGATCATTCTTTTTGTTGTGGGCCAGACAGCAGTCGCCCACCAAAAAGGTCAGCTCGGCCGAGCCGTCGGCCGTAATCTCCTTGCCCGTCAGCAACTCGGCGTGGCCCATGTCCTGGCCTTGGTTGGCCGACAGAATGAACATCAGGGCCGGGTTGTAGACCAGGCTGCAGCCCGTGCACAGGGTGTCGTCGTACTTGGGCAGCCGGAAACCGGTCAAACCCTGCCGGGCGAACGCCACCGGCCCCGAGTCGTCTGGCAGCCACTCCCAGTCTTGGGCCGCGTCGAACTTGACCTCGTTCCAGGACAGGCCGCGGATGTCCATTCGGGACAGGTCCACTCTCCGGCCCCGCCGCCGGGCCAGGGCCGTCAGGTGCCTCACCCTCGTCGGATCGTGACCCAGGACCGCGGTCCCGACCGCGTCGGCGTTGAGCGTGTCCCGGGAGCAGATGAGCAGGTCATGGCGATGGGCCCGGCCGGTATGGAGCGGCCCGCACTCGAGCAGGTACACCCCGTCGATCAGCGTCAGGGCCGGGAAGAGTTCGTGGGCGAACAGGGCGATCATCTCGGAGAGATCGAACTTCCGGCCGTGACAGAATCGGCGTGATTTTTCGTCCAGTCCGCCCTTGAGGTTTTTAAGCCCGAGGCTGACCGTGGTCTGGCTGTGCGTTTTGAGGGTCGGCACGTCGATCAGGAAGTCGGCCTCCAAAAGCGCCCGGGCGATCCGCAGGGGCTTGTTGTCCAGCTTGACCGGATCAAACGGCCCGTCATTGAAATCGACGAGCTTGACGCCGTAGCGCCTGCAAAGAAGGTCGTAGCCCAGATTCTCGAAGGCGACCCTGGTCGAGCAGCCCAGTTCCCGGTTGACCAGCGACCCGTCGCCCAGGGTGATGTCCCGCACCCCGTGTTGCTTGAGGGCCCTGATCAGCCCCTCCACCACGGCGGTGGTGGTCACCACGCCGTAGGGCGGAAAAGGCACCGCGTTTAGCCAGGCCACCAGGTTGGGCTTGATCAGCACCCGGCGGCCCGGGGTCAGGTTCGCAAACCCTCCGGCGTCGGCGATCACCCCGGCCACGGACTCGGGGCCGTCAAAGGGGGCCAGAATGACCGGGGCGGCGGGATCGTCGTTCTTGAAAGTCACGGTCGGCTCCCGGGGCCGGCGTCAAGGTCGACGTTTGAGGGGCGTCGGCCGCCCTGGTGGTGATCCGACCGGCGGGCTCAGACTCAGTCCGGTCAGCCAGCGCCGGATCAGCCCCAACGGCAGTCCCTGCCGGAGCGGTCGATCCGTCAGACTCAAGCGCAGGACCAACCGGCCCTGGTCTCGGCCGTTCCAGGACGAGCGCAGGGCGAAGGCGTCCACGGCCCGCAAGGGTTCGAGCCAGGCCAGCGTCCGGGCGGACAGGCGGAGGACGAACAGAATGGTCATCAGCCGCTTTGGTTCATGCAGGATTCGATACGGACTCAAATAGGCCAGGTAGTGGGTCCGGCGGTCTTTGATCGCGGCCGCCCAATGGGGGTCGGCCGAGTGGTTCGGCCGGCGGACCTGGGCCGCGGCCAGCACCCCGGGGGCGTTGGCCGCCACCAGATAATCCCGGACCCGCGTCAGACCGACGCCGGCCGCCAGGGTGGCGACGTAGTGGATCGGCCGGCGAGGTCCGGGACGTCGATTCAGGCTGGAACCCAAGTTAGGATTGGCCTTGACCAGAGCTACGATGCGCCCGACCATTCGGTCGGCCGCGGCCTCATCCCGAATTTGGAGAACCACGACGGCCGTGGGCAGGCCCAGGAGTCCCGGGCTCCCCAGGGACACCACGGCCAGGCCCAGTTGTGGGCCGGTCCGGGCGGTCAGTTCGCCCGGGGTCTTGTACCCCAGCAAGGGAGCGTACCCGTTCAGCATACCCGTTATTTGGGGGGGGGAGCCCATGGCCTGGAAATAGGCCGGCAGACGGAGGCCGGCGTAACCGATGAACGCCAAAGGCGGCCGGGCCAGCAAGTCGGCCAGGTCGAGTCTGGGCTCGGGCTGCAGGACCCTGGCGTATAGCCGACGGAGGCGGCCGGGCCCGGGTCCCAGGACCCAGGTGAGTTCGGTCCGCCGGAGATCCGACACCAGACGGACGGTCTTGATCGAGGTGACCCCGTGATACAGCGCCACGGCCAGCGGCGGCGGCAAGGCGATCAGGTGACCCACCAGGGCCGGCCGGGGCAGGCCCCGGGCCAGGGACCAGGCCAAAAAAGAGCGCCAGCGGGCCATCTTGGGATGTCCCAGCCGGACAAAGCCCGTCAGACGAGTCCCCTCCGGGCGGCCGAGACCGAGGCATCGGTACTCGGCGTCTCCGGCCAGACGGGGCAGCTTGGCGTCCTGCAAGCGGTCGATGACCGCCTCGATCAGGCCGCGAGCGTTGGAGATGAAGACCGTGTTGTTGGGCCGGACCAGGAAGTAAACCGGCTGGACGTCGGTTCGCCAGCGCCCCGCCTGGTGGCCCTGGTACCGAAAAGAGGAGAAGTCGGACCCGGACGAGAACCAGGACCCCACGTCCAGAAACCACTTCAGCAGCCGAAAGCGGTAATCGATCCGGGCGGCGATCAGGAAGTCCAGACCCATCAGACCCGGCCAGCCCGGACCCGTCGCGGCGGGGTAGAGGGACACCGAGGCGTGGCGTCCCAAAAAACTCATGACGTTGGCCCGGGTAAGGTCGAAGCCCAGGTTCCGACTCAGTTCCCGGCGCAGTCTTTCCAGGTGTCTTTTTACCTGCTTGTCCGCGCGCAATTGGTCGGCGATCGAGGCCCACCAGCGCGAGTCCTCGACTCGCTCCACGGCGTCACGGAGATTCTCCAGGGCCAGGTAAAAGACCGCGCCCGGCGGCATGACCCGGGCCGGGGGGGTGAAGGCCCGGGGCCAGAACAAGTCATGAGCCAGGTACCCGAGACCGAACAGGACCAGGACCAGGAGGGGCAGGCCGACTCGCAGGAGAATCTTACGCATTCAGCGTCCATTCGAGAGTGACTCACGCCGCCCGGAAGGGCCTGGGCAAGGCTCGGAAATGCTACCACAAAGTCGACCCAACGAACAAGACGCCGCCGCGTCGGCCTACTTGCCCGCGGACCATTTCAGCCAGGCGGCGGCCACCCAGCCCCAGACGGCGTTGAACCCGACCACGAACAGGGGCGTCAGATAGCCTAGATCAAATCCGGCCAAACCTTTTTTGGCCTTGATCGGAAAGACGATGAAGAGTTGAACCAGGGTCGGGCCCAGGCTGTACAGAAACCCCCGCCTCAAGATTGAGCCCCGCCACAGCGGCAACAAGAACAAGGCCCCCCAGATGCCGCCCCAGACGATTCGGGCGTAGAGCATGGCGGGCGTCAGCTTGGGGGCGATGGCCACGCCCAGGAGTTTGGTGACGCCCAAGAGCCCGAACAGCCAGACCACCAGGCCGTTGAGCAAACCGCCCAGGGCCCCCGCGGCGAACACCAGGCTTACTAACCCCAGGGTCGCCCCCATTGTTTCCCCCTCTAAAGGCCGGTCATCAATATAGATACCATTTTACGGGAGTCGGTTCCAAGACGAAACTTCGGCCGGGCCCGGGGCGGTCCGGTTGACCCGCGGCGGGCGGGATGTTAAAAATAACATTCGCTAGGAGGCCAGATGGACATTGCCGCCGGGGCGCTGGGTCGCCTGTTGGAACAATACCGGACCGAGGTCAATGAGGTCCGGATCGGCCGGACCAGCCTCAAGGTCCTGGACGTCGACCCGTCCGATGAGACGCTCCAGCGTCAGGAGGCGGCCGGTCTCGAGGGTCGGGGCGAGTTGCCCTACTGGACCCGCATCTGGCCGGCGACCATGGTCCTGGCCAAGGTCCTGTTGGAGCGCCCCTCCCGGCCCGGGGAACGGCTGCTCGAATTGGGGGCCGGCCGGGGGCTGGTGGGGCTATTTGCCGCCACGGCCGGGTATCGGGTGACGATCAGCGACGTCTCGGCCCTGGCCCTCGATTTTTCGCGGGCCACGGCCGAGTTGAACGACCTCGAAGACGTCGATTTCCAGGTGGTGGACTGGACCGCCCCGGGGATCATGCCCCGGTTCGACGTCATTGTCGGATCGGAAATCCTCTATCTGAAGAGCCAGTTTCCGGCCATGGTCGCTTTCTTGAAGAGCCACCTCGAACCGGGGGGCGAGGTCTATCTGTCCCATGGCCGGTGGCCCGTTTCCCGAGAATTCTTCGCCTACCTGGGCGGTGACTTCGAGACCAAGGGCCGGGAGGTCCGGTTGCGGGGCCGGGACGGGGAGGACATCCGGGTGGCTCTCCACCTGGTCCGACCGGTCAAACCGGGCCCCCAACCTAACTAGAGGTTTTTTTTCGACTTGACAAGGGCATTCAAAGTTGGTAATTGTCCCTTGTTAAATTCGTAACGCACTCCGTGCCAAACAGTCAAGGTACCAGTGGCAGACTGGATTTTTAGGAGGGAATTGAATGCCGACCATTGAATACAAAGGCAAGTCCTACGAGGTTGACGAAGACGGCTTCCTGTCCAATCCTGAGAACTGGGACGAGGATTTTGCCCAGGCCGTGGCCGATCAGGAGGGCATCACCGACATCGGCGAAGAGCACTGGAAGGTGATCCACTACCTCCAGGACTACTACGCCAAGAACGGCATCGCGCCCATGGTCCGCATCATGACCAAGGTCACCGGCTACAAGCTCAAGAAGATTTATGAGCTGTTCCCGTCGGGACCGGGCAAGGGCGCCTGTAAGATGGCCGGTCTGGCCAAGCCCACCGGCTGCGTCTAGGTCATGGCCATCGGGGGACGACGCGCCCCCCGTCCATCTTACAAAAAAACCTGACGGACATGGTCCTCGGTCTGTCTCGACAGAGACGACCGGTCAGCCTCGGCTTTGCGGCCGGGGCTGATTCGCGCCGGACTGGTTCACCGACCGGCCCGTCCCGGCGACGGACCGCGCGGTTCAGGTCTGCACCCCAAGCGGCCGAAGGCCGATCCGGATTGCTTCCGGGGCCGTGCTCCGGACCGTCGGGGACCGGGGTTGTTCGCTCTCGTCCAAAAGTAGCGACCTGATATGCC
>JAHJDS010000295.1 GCA_018812395.1 Pseudomonadota bacterium | reverse complement strand
TGACGAGGTCCCCCGGGCAAAGGGCCCAGACGGACCGACTGAGGAAAAACCCTAACTGAGCGGGCGGGCGGGTTTCCCGGTGGGTAGTGTCAACGGAAAGTCCGTTGCCTGACTGCAGGAGGGACAGCATGCCGGTTCTGGTTCTGGAACGCAAAACACCCCGCAAGGTGAGTCACGGCCAGCTAGTGGTGGTGGGCAAATCCGTGCTGCGGGTCTGCCGGCACTACGCTCTGGGCCGGCCGGGGCTGGTCTTCTTCCAGCGCCTGACCGAGCCGGAGATCAGCGCGGTGATGAAGGCCAACCTGCACTGGCGGATGGGCCGGTCCCAGGCGTTGGTCAACCAACACTGACCGGGGGAGGGCGGCCACGTGGACCATGACATTACCGCGGTCACATCCGGTTCATGCTGGCTGGCCCTTGTTTTGGGAGTGATCGTGTTTGGCGCCCTGGAGTTGATCAGGGCGGCTTTCAGGGGGAAAGGCCAATGAGTAATGGATTCGCCTGCAACTGCGCGGTGTGCGCCGGCCGCGGCCCGGACGACCCGTCGCCGGCGGAGCAACGGGCCTTTGATGAGGCCGGCGAAATCATAACCCGCATCTCCGACATCCTGAGGGACGAGGGCTTGTCGCCCGACCTGCCCGGGCCGGAGCAGGTCCTGAACGACCTTCGGGACATGCTGATCGAGAACAAACTGGGGTTGTAGCCATGTCGGAAAACACCCTGAGCTTTCGGGCCTCGATGGCCGGCATGTGCTCCCGGGCGATCGCCGCCCGGGCCCTGGGCTACGAGGCCGATCAACCGTCGTCGGACCAGATGGTCACCTTCGGCATTGGCCACGCCCTGGAGCAGATCGGCCGCGATCTGGCCCGGGTGATCGGTTGGGAGGTGACCGACCCCAAGTCCCCTGATGACTTCGCGTGCGTCCTTCAGGGTGCGGACTGGTGGCTGCTCAAGGGGCACCTGGACGGCAAGGCCTCTAGGAACGGGGACCGTCTCGTAGCCGAGGTCAAGACCATGGGCTGGTTCGCCTCGTTTCGAGACGCGGTTTTATCAGGGGTGAGCGAGGCCTGCCCGATGCACGACGACCAGGCACAGGTTTACATGGCCGCCGATTTCCTGCCCCGGACGCTGTTCGTGCTCCTGGACAAGGACCATCCGCTTTTCACCCTGGCCGTGGCCCTGCTGAACGGGGCCCAGGTGCCTGATTGGTCCTATCCAAAGGTCCTCGAGAAGATCGTCCGGGACGAGCGGGTCAGCTTTCAGGAAATTGAGGCCGATCAACGGCGGGTGGATCTGATCCTGGTGAAGCACGCCAGGATCGCCGCGGCGGTGCGCGCCGGCCAGCTTCCGCCGGCGGATCCGGAGCCCAGGTGCTCCTGGTGCTCCTACGGCCAGGTCTGCGAGGAGCGGATCGAGCCCGCCGGCGACAAGGTCCTCACCGTGGACGACGACCCGGAGATCGAGGCCAAGCTGCACGAATTCGGCCTGGCTAAGGCCGAAGCCGACGCCGCGGCGGAGCGGGCCAAGGACCTCGGCCAGAAGCTGCACCTGCACGTCGCCGCCCGGGAGGCCCGGAAGGCAATCGGCGCGGCCGGGAAGTTCACCCTGATCCAGAACAAGGGGCGGAGTCGGCTCAATAAGGACAGAATTCCGGCGGACATCTATCACGCCGCGCTCGAGCGGGGCAAGCCGTACTGGTCGCACCGCTGGACGCCGGCGAAGCCAGAAGGAGGGACACCATGAGTTCATTCATGAAGGCGGAGAGGAAAAGGAAAAAGGCCCGTGTCGGCTTTGATGGCCCGGCCGGATCGGGCAAGACATACTCGGCCCTGCTATTCGCCTTTGGCTTGGGCGGCCGGGTGGCGGTGATCGACACCGAGCACTCGAGCGCGGAGCTCTACTCGGACCTGGGCGACTTTGACGTGGCCATCCTGAAGCCGCCTTTCTCGCCCCAGCGCTACATCTCGCTGATCAAGGAGGCGGAAGCCGCGGGCTACGACGTGCTGATCGTCGACTCCCTGAGCCACGCCTGGGCCGGGGTCGGCGGCATCCTGGACATCAAGGATAAACGGGCCAAGGTGGGCAGCAACAACGACTTCACCGCCTGGCGGGAGGTCACCCCGATGCACAACCAGCTGGTGGACACCGTTCTTCAGTGCCCGTGTCACGTCCTGGTGACGATGCGGACCAAGACCGTTTACGAGGTCCAGGAGAACAAGAAAGGCAAGATGGCCCCGGTCAAGATCGGCCAGGCCCCGATCCAGCGGGAGGGCATGGACTACGAATTTGACCTGGTCTTCGACCTGAGCGTGGACGGCCACGTGGCCACGGCGACCAAGGACCGGACCAGGCAGTTCAAGGACGAGCCGGTGTTGATCGATTCCGAGGCCGGGCGGCGCCTCGCGGCCTGGCTTGACTCGGGCGCCGAGCCGGCCGCGCGGCCGGAGGCTCCGGAGACCGCCCGGACAACCGGCAATGGCGCGTCCCCGTCCGAGCATTTTGCCTCAGGCGGAAACCAACAGGATCCGCCCCCGGCCCAGGCCTCCTCGGAGACCATCGACCGCCTGGAAAAGGCCCTGATCCAGCACGTGGCCGAGCTGGCCGAGCAGTCGACCGGACGCACGATCGAGTTGGGTCAGGTTCTGGATTGGCTGACCAAGATCAAACGCCTGCCGGCCCAGGGCATCGAGCATCTGACCGAGGCCGCGGCCCAGAGCCTGATCAAGGCGGCCGAGGACAAGGTGATGGGCCAAATCTTCATGGAACAACTGAACGGGGAAGGCAAGTCCAAGGCGGCATAGACGTGGGCTAACCACGATTTGGAGGGACACAGATGAGCGACAACGGCAAGGGACTCCACGTGGCGGCGCTGGAGATCCAAAACTTCCTGTCCATTCGGGAAGCGCAACTGGCCCCGGGCAAGGTGGCCCGGATCGAGGGAAAGAACGGTCAGGGCAAGACGGCCTGTCTCAAGGCGGTAATCGCCGCGTTCAAAGGCGCCGGCGCCGAGGTGATCAACCTCGAGGCCGACCGGGCCCAGGTCCTGGTCAAGTTGAGCGACGACACGACCATTCAACGGTCGTTCATCCGGGACAGCAAGCGCCAGCCGCCCCGGATCACCACCGGTGACGGCATGCGCCCGGCCAGTCCCCAGGCCTACCTGGACCGGCTGCTGGGCCCGACCATCTTCAACCCGGTGCAGTTCCTGCTCCTGCCGGCTAATGAGAGGCGGCGGTACCTGCTCCAGGCCGTGCCGGCGACCATCTCGGCCGCGAAGATCGCCGAGGCCACCGGTGACCTGGTGGACGACGCCTCGGGGCACGCCCTGGACGTCCTGGACCGCCTGAGGGCCGAGGCCTACTCGAAGCGGGCCGAAGCCAACCACGATCTGAGGCAAGCCAAAGCCCATCATAAAATCGTCGCGGCCCACGTCGGGCCGGAACCGGACGGGATGGAGGAATCCCTGACCGCGGTCGAGCGCGAGATGGCCGAGAAGGGCCCGAAGCTGGCCCGGGCCGAGGCCGCCCTCGAGTACGAGGCGGAAAACGATGAGCGGCGGCAAAGGCTCCAGGCCAAGGCGGGCGAGATCGAGCGGGACCTGGAAGAGGCCGTGGCCTACGGCGAGGATGAGTTGCAGGCCCAGGAGGCCGTCGTAAACGATCTTCGCCGCCGACTGGAAGAGGCCGAGGCCCGAATGGAGGCCATGGAAGATGTCAACAGGGCGGTCGCCGACAAGATGGACGCACTGGCGGAAGCCCGGCGCGAACTCGACGAACTTCCCGAGCCCAAGGTCACCACGGCCCAGGTCGACGAGATGAGGCGATACAGCGCCCAGCTCGAGCGGCGCATCGAGACGGCCCGTCAGTGGTCCCGTTGGCGCACCGCCAAGAACGCCGCCGA
>JAHJDS010000294.1 GCA_018812395.1 Pseudomonadota bacterium | reverse complement strand
ATCGTCATCGGCGACGGCCGGAAGTACCTGGTCTGCCTGATTCAACTCGAACTGGATAACGTCTCCGACTGGGCCCAGGAACGAGGCATCCCCTTCACCACCTACAAGTCGCTGGCCGAAAACGAGGCGGTCAACCGGCTCATCGGCCAGGAGGTGGACCGGGTCAACGAGCAGCTGGCCCGGGTGGAGAAGATCAGGAAGTTCACCATCCTGACCAAGGAACTGGACCAGGACGACGACGAGGTTACGGCCACGATGAAGGTCCGGCGCTCGACCATCGCCCAGAAATTCGGCGATCTGATCGAGGCCCTGTATTGACGCGTCTTTGACCGGGGGCGGGGAGGACTGACCATTGTATTTTTTGAATCTGGTGATCAGCGGCCTGGCCGTGGGCAGTCTGTACGCCTTGATCGCCCTGGGGTTTGTCCTGATCTACAAGGGCACCGGGGTCATCAACTTCGCCCAGGGCGAGGCGATCATGGTCGCCGCCTTCGTGGCCTATTACGTGGTCAAGTGGGGCCTGGGCCGGGGCCTGAGCCTGGAAATCGCCTTTTTCGCGGCCGTGGGCGCCACCCTGATTGTTTCGGCCCTCTTGGGCGTCTTCACCGAGCGGCTGGTCATCCGGCCCATGCTCGGCGAGCCGGTCTTCGCCGTGGTGATGGTCACCATCGGCCTGAGCATTTTTTTACGCAGCATGGCCGGCATCGTCTTCGGTCCCCACAACTACATTTTCCCCAACCCTTTTCCGGATCAGCCTCTCCAGTTCGGGTCAACGACCTTGGTCCACCCCGACCTGTGGTCGGCGCTTTTTACCCCCTTCGCCGATCAGTTCCGGCAGTTCGAGGGCATCACCCTCAGGCACACCCACCTGTGGTCGATGATCGTCTCGTTCGCGTTGATGATCGCCTTTTTCGTCTTCTTCAAGTTCGCCCGGCTGGGGCTGGGCATGCGGGCCACGGCCAACGACCAGGAGACGGCCACCCTGATGGGGGTCAATATCAAGAGGGTCTACGCCCTGACCTGGGGCATTTCGTTCGTCATCGCCGGCGCGGCCGGCATCTTTCTGGCCAACGTCATGGTCCTCAACGTCGGCCTGGCCTTCGTGGCCATCAACGCCTTTCCGGCGGTCATCCTGGGCGGCCTCGAGTCCGTACCCGGGGCGATCATCGGCGGGTTGATCATCGGCGTGCTCGAGAATCTGGCCGGAGGTTATCTGGAGAATGTGAAGGTGCTCGGCGGGGGCCTCAAGAACGTGGTCCCCTTCGTGATCCTCTTTTTGGTGCTGATGATCCGGCCCTACGGCCTGTTCGGCACCAAGGAAGTGGAGCGGGTCTAGGCCATGGCCGTGCGCAGCAAGACCTTCCGGGAGAGCTACCACGAGGACATCAAGCTTTTAAACACCCTCTGGTCCAAGGCCTGGATGGGGGCCTTCATCCTGGCCCTGGTGGTGCTGCCCTTTGTCAGCGACGATTACGTCATCATCCTGATCAACAAGTCCTGCCTGTTCGCCGTGGCGGCCATCGGCCTCAATCTCCTGACCGGTTTCAGCGGCCAGATCTCCCTGGCCCACGCCACGTTCATCGCCATCGGGGCCTTCACGGCCACCATCGTCGGCCAGGCCCTCGAGCCCACCTTTGTCGGCCAGTGGGGCCTGTCCTTTGTTTTCACCCTGCCCGCGGGCGGTCTGGCGGCCGCCCTGATCGGGCTGTTGTTGGGGATTCCCTGCCTGCGGCTCAAGGGCCTGTATCTGGCCATGGCCACCATGGCCTTCGGCGAGGTGATGAAGCACGTCTTTTTGTCCTGGGACGGCGTTACCGGCGGGCATCGAGGACTGCAAATGCCCGAGCCATCGGTGTTCGGCGTGGTGCTGGACACCGACCGGGGGAAATACTTTTTCGTGGTGGCGGTCACGGCGTTGATGATCATCGCCGCCAAGAACATCGTCCGCTCCCGGGTCGGACGGGCCTTCATCGCCATCCGGGACCGGGACGTGGCCGCCGAGGTGGCCGGGGTCAACCTGACCGCCTACAAGGTGATGGCCTTCGCCCTGAGTTCATTTTACGCCGGGGTGGCCGGCGGACTTTACGCCTACATCATGGGCCACGTCCAGGGCGAGGAATTCACGATCCTGCAGTCGGTGGAATACCTGGCCGTGATCATCGTCGGCGGCCTGGGCAGTATCCTGGGCGCCATTTTCGGGGCGGTGTTCATCGTCCAGGTCCCGGAACTGATCAAGGGGCTGGCCGACCTGGCGGCCCAGGTGATCCCGGGCCTGGCAGGGGCCTACAACGAGGAATGGAAGGTGGCCGCCTTCGGGCTGTTGATCATGCTCTTCTTGATCTTCGAGCCCGGCGGCCTGTACGCCATCTGGCAGCGGATCAAGATCGGCTTCAAGAACTGGCCGTTCACCTACTGAGGATGACCCCGGGTCGGACCCGGGCTGAATTTAAGAGCCATAAACAAGACAGGGAGGGTAGAGATGAAACGACAAAAGAACCGGCTGCGAATGCTGGCGTGTACGGCCCTTATCGTCGCCGTGAGTGCGGGCCTGGCCTGGGCCGCGGCCCGGGGCGTGACCGACAAACAGATCAAACTGGGACTGGTCCTGGTCAAGACCGGACCGGTGGCCGCCCTGGGCATTCCCAACGGCCAGGGCATGGTCGACTATATGACCTACATCAACGAGAAGGGGGGCATCCACGGCCGCAAGATCAAGGTCATCGTCGAGGACTGCGCCTATTCTCCGGCCAAGGCCGTGACCGCGGCCATGAAGCTCTTGGCCAAGGACAAGATCTTCGCCTTCGTGTCCCCCTGGGGCACGGCGCCCTCGACGGCCCTGTTCCCCATCGCCCAGAAAGAAAAAATTCCCCTGGCCCCGGCCTGCGCCCTGTCCACCACGGTCTATGATCCCTTCAAGAAATACGTCTTCGCCGCCGGGACCAACTACGTGGACCAGTCGCTGTTCATCGTCGACTACGTCGTCAACAAGCTCAAGATCAAGAAACCCAAGATCGCCATCTTCTGCCAGGACGACGACTGGGGGCGCGACCACGTCAAGGGCCTGAAGATGGCCCAAAAGAAATACGGCCTCCCCCCCGTGGCCGTCCAGAGTTACAAGTACAACGCCGTGGAGTTCAAGTCCCAGGTGATCAACCTGATGCGGGCCAAGCCGGACGTGGTCATCGT
>JAHJDS010000293.1 GCA_018812395.1 Pseudomonadota bacterium | reverse complement strand
CGTGCTCGAGGCCCACCGGGCCGGGCTGCAGATCGAGGTCCACGCCATCGGCGACCGGGCCGTGACCCAGGCCGTGGACGCCTTTGAGAAGGCCATTACAAAATATCCGCGCGACGACCATCGCCACACCATCATCCACGCCTACCTGATCACCGAGCGGGACAAGGACCGGATCGCGGCCTTGGGCCTGGGCGTGGCCACCCAGCCGAGCATGCTGACGCTGCGGCAGGAGCCCCGGGAATTTTTGGAGAAAATCCTGGGGGACCGCGTCGAGAAACTGATCCCCATCAGAAGCCTCATCGAGCGCGGCGTCCGGGTCAGCTTCGGCTCGGACGCGCCGGTGACCCTGCCTAGTCTGGCGACCTCGATCCACGCCGCCGTGAATCACCCGACCGCCGCCGAGGCGGTGGACGTGGAGACGGCTCTGACACTGCACACCCGGGCCGGGTTCGAGACCAGCTTTGACGAGGGCCGCGGCGGGCGTCTGGCCGAGGGTTTCCCGGCCGACTTCGTGGTGCTCGGCGTTGATCCCCGGTCCATGCCGCCTCAAAAACTCGACCAACT
Source organism: Pseudomonadota bacterium (assembly GCA_018812395.1). Lineage (GTDB taxonomy): Bacteria > Desulfobacterota > Desulfarculia > Desulfarculales > JAHJDS01 > JAHJDS01. The sequence goes on along the minus strand of JAHJDS010000293.1, from coordinate 8,908 downwards.
CGAGGTGGCCGAGGTCTATCGCGCCGGCCGTCCCCTGGCCGACAGTCCGGGCGGAATGATGTCGCTGGTGGGACGGATGATCGGGGGATATCTCTCGGGCCGGAAGGTTTAGCCCGGCGCCGGGGTCAGCGGTTTCTGGAAATCTTCTTGCGGCGAAGCAGTCCGACCACGGCCCGTCTCTTGTTGGCCTGGGCCAGGTCCAGGGGCGTGCGGCCTTTGTTATCCTTGATGGCGCGTCCGGCCTTGGCCCCCAGCAGGGCCTTGACCACCGCCGGGTGGCCCTTGGCCGCGGCCAGGTGGAGCGGCGTCTGCCCGTCCCGGCGGCGGGCGTTGACGTTGGCCCCTTTCTTCAGAAGCAGCCTTACCACGTGCACCAGACCGGCCTCGGCGGCTCGGTGGAGCGGTGTCAGACCGTCCTTGGTTCGGGCGTTGACCCTGGCCCCGGAGTCGATCAGCTCGTCGACCATGGTCTTGGGCCCCAGGCCCGCGGCCAGGTGCAAGGGGGTCAGGCCGGTCTTGCTCTTGACCCTGACCGTGGCGCCCTGTTCCAGGAGCGTGGCCACCACGAACCGACGTCTGGATTTCGCCCCGGTGGCCAGGTGGAGCGGGGTCAGGCCGTCCTTGTCCCGGGCGTCCTTGTCCGCGCCCTTTTCCAGGAGGAGCCTGGCCGTCTTGACCCGGCCGGCCGCCGAGGCCAGGTGGAGCGCCGTCCGGCCGTCCTTGTCGGCGGCGTTGATTTTAACCCCCTGCTTGATGAGCCACTCGACGACCTTGATCCGCCCCCACTCGGCCGCCTCGTGCAGGGGCCGGCGGCCCTTCCGGTCCTGGACGTCTCCCGCCCGGGCATATTGCTTGAGGACGCCCCTGACCGTCTTGAGCTGACCCCGGCGCGCGGCCGAGAACAGGGCCCGTCTCGCCGGGGCGGGCAGTTTGACTTCCATTGACGGGCCGGTCAGACCTCGGGCGTGGACGCGTAGCACCCGGACCACCTTTTCCCGGCCCATGCTGACGGCCCGTTGCAAGGGGGTCAGTCCGGCGGCGTCCCGAACGTCGACCCGGGCCCCGTTCTTGACCAACGCCTGGACCAGGGCCAGGTGGCCTTGAATGGCCGCCAGGTGCAGCGGCGTCAGAGCCGCCTTGTCCCGGACGTTGGGGTCGGCCCCGGCGGCCAGGAGCGCTCCGGCCAGGGCGGCCCGGCCTCCGGCCGCCGCCTCGTGAAGGGGCGTTCGGCCCGAGGCGCTCCGGGCGTTGACCTTGGCGCCGTTTTTCAAGAGCCAGGCGACCAGGGCTCCCTGCCCGGCCTTGACCGCGTCGTGAAGCGGCGTGCGGCCGATGTTGTCCCGCCGGTTGACCTTGGCCCCTCGGGTGAGCAAAAACCGGGCCAAGGCCAAACGGCCCTGGCCGGCGGCAACGTGCAGCGGCCGCCGTCCGGCCCGGTCGGCCATGGAGACCGGCGCGCCGCGGTGCACCAGCAGCCTGACCATGGGCCGCCGATCCAGCTTGACCGCCAGGTGCAGCGGCGTCAAACCGGCCGCGTCCCCGAGGGTCAACCGGGCCTTTCGCTCGATCAGCCACCGGGCCAGCCCCGGTTTGTCGTTGGCCACGGCCCAGTGCAGAGACGTCCGGCCTGAATTGTCCCGGGCGTTGGGGTCGGCGCCGAACTTGACCAGCCAGTCGGCCGTGTTCAACCGGCCGTCGACCACCGCCCGGCGCAGGGGCGTCAGGCCCCGGTTGTCCTTGGCGTCGATCCGCGCCCCGCCCTTGAGGAGCAGTTTGATCATGGCCAAATGCCGGGCGGCGGCGGCCAGGTGGAGCGGGGTCCGGCCCCGATGATCCCGGGTTTCGGTCCCGGCCCGGCGTTCCAGGAGCAGTCCGGCGACGCCCAGGTGTCCCGCCCGGGCGGCGAAATGCAAGGGGGTGAACCCGTCCCTGTCCTTGGCCTCCACGTCGGCCTTGTTGGCCAGCAGGAGCCGGGTCGCGGCCTCGCTTCCCCGGCGGGCGGCCCAATGCAGCGGCGTCCGCCCCAGCTTGTCCTGGGCGTCGACCACTGCCCGCCGGGCGATCAGCAGGTCCACCAACCGGGGGTGGTTATGACCGGCGGCCAGATGCAAGGCCTGGGCGCCCCGGCGATCCGCGGCCTCGATCCGGGCCCCTTTTTGGGTCAACACCTTGGCCGCGTCGGCCCGCCCGTGCCGGGCGGCCAGGTGCAGCGGCGTGCGCTGGTCATTGTCCACCCGGTCCGGATCGGCCTTGTGGGCCAGCAGGGTCAGGACGGACTGCAGGTGGCCGGCCCGGGCGGCCCAGTGCAGCGGTGTCCGGCCCGCCTTGTCGGCGACGTCCACGGCCGCGGCCAAGGTCAGCAGGTGCTTGACCACGACGACCCGACCGTGGCCGGCGGCGTAGTGGAGCGGCGTGGCCCCCTGTCGGTCGGTGCGCTGGTACCGCCCCCCCCGCTCGATCAGCAGCTTGACCAGGGGCAGGCTTCCCTGCGACGCGGCCAGATGCAACGGCGTCCGGCCGGCCCGGTCACGGCCCCGGAGATCGACGCCCCGGTCGATCAGAATGCGGGCCACGCGGTGGTGGCCCTGGCGCGACGCCCAGTGCAGCGGCGTCAGCCCCTGGTTGTCCCTGGCCTTGGGGTCGGCCCCTCGCTGGAGCAGCAGCCGGACCAGATCCGGGTGGCCCTGGCCGGCGGCCAGGTGGAGCGGCGTCAGGCCGGCCTTGTCCCGAACGAAGACCGAGGCCCCTTTCTTGATCAGATAATCGGCCAGGGCGTGGTGGTCGCCCGCCGCGGCCAGATGCAGAGCGGTGCGCCCCGCCCTTCCCCGGGCGGTCACCGCCTGCGGATTTTTCTGGAGTACGGCCTCGACCCTCACCAGATGGCCGGTCCGGGCCGCGGCGATGATCGCCGCGGCGTCCTCGGGCGGCGTGGGCAGGGACAGCTTGGCCGCTCGGATACGCTTCAGGCCGGTCTTCGCCCCCGTGTTGCCGGGGAACCGCCTCAGAATCGACTGATAGAAGGTCGTCGCCTGATCGAGTTTTTTGGCGGCCACGGCCCGGCGAGCGCTACTTAAGCGGGCGGAAATCCATTGGTCGTGCCTCCGACCCCGCCAGTGCCAGGACAGGCCAAAAAGCAGGCCCGCGGCCAGCAGGACCGTCGCCAGGGCGGCGATCAGTCCGATCTTTTGCCGGCGCGACCAGCTCCGTCGCCGGGTCCGGAACAGTTCCTGCGCCTCCTGGGAATCATAGGCCGCCCGGGCCTTTTCCAACCCCCGCCGGGCCGCATGGTTTTCCGGGTCCCGGGCCAGGGCCTGCTGGTAATAGGTCACGGCCTGGCCGTAATGGTGCCCGCCCATGGCCTGCTCGGCCAGGCGCAGCAAGTCCTCGGCCCGCAGTCGCGGGGCCACCCGGTGGCCCGGGGTCGGGGCCGGCCGGAGAGGCTCGACCACCTTGATTTCTCTTATCGGGGCCGGCTCCACGGGCCTGATTTCCTCGGCTCGGGGGACCGGTGGGGGGCCGGCGGCCGGTTTGTCCCCCAGGGCCGTCACGAACTCCCGGCGAAGCTCGGCCGCGCCCGTATAGCGGTCCGCCGGGTCGGTTGCCAGGGCCCGATTCACCACTTCGTTCAGGGCCGGCGGCAGTCCGGGCACGGCGTCGCTCAACCGACCGTCCCGCGGGTGCGGGATCCGACCGTGGAGCATTTCCACCAGCATCGCCGCCCAGGCATACAGGTCCGCGGCCGGGCCGATTTCGGCCCGGCCCTCGATCTGCTCCGGGGCCAGGTAACGCTCCGCGCCCCCGAGGCGGGCCAGGGTCCGCCGGAGTTCCGGGTTAATCGCGTCCGCCACGGCCACGTCGGTCAGCTTGACCACCAAGCCTTTGTCCTGAAGTCCCAGCAGGACGTTGCTCGGCTTCAAACTCAGATGGGCCGTGTGACGGTGAACGGCGTCCAGGGCGTCCAGGATCGGCACCGAGACGCGCCGGACGTCGTCCAGTCTCAAGCCCCTCTGGCCGCGGGCGTCCAGGACCTGGCGCAGGGTCTTGCCGGGCACGTACTCGACCGCCAGATGGTAGTTGTCCCCGTCATAACCCTTGCCGTACAACCAGGCCACGCCCGGATGCTGAATTCGGCGCCACCGGGTGACGGCCTGGTTCAGGCGTCTCAGGCCCTCGGTCGGGGCGAGTCGCTCCGAGTCAATGAATTTGAGGACCAGCTCCCGCTCTTGTTGATGCCGATCCAGGGCCAGGTAGACGGTGCCCAGGTCTCCCTGCCCCAGTTTGCGTTTGATCTGGTAGCGCCCGGCGACGAGCATGTCATCGGAGGCCGGCGCCTCGGTCCGGTGGTCGCCGGCCGTTTCCGGTTCCGGGCTCGACAGTTCGTCCTCGCTCAAGAAGAAGACGTCGGCCGGCGGGTTGGCTCGAGTGGTCTTTCCCAACGAGGCCAAAGCCCGGCCGCACCGCTGGCAGCGCCAGGCGTAGCTCGGATTGTCGGCGTGGCATTGGGGGCAGTTCATGACCCTCTCCGGGGGACCCATGGGCTCATCTACACATTTTAACACGTCTTTTTGTTCGGGTCATCTTTTTGGCGAGCGCCCAACAACCTTATCGGCGGGCCGGACCAAAGGTTAACTACCTGGGTCGTCTTATCGGAAATGACAGGCGATGAACCGCCCCGGGGACTTCTCCTCGAGCGGCGGGTCCTCCTTTCGGCACAAACCCTTGGCCAGGGGGCAGCGGGGATGAAAGCGACACCCGGGTGGCGGATAAAGCGGACTCGGCAAGTCACCCTTGAGCGGGGCCGATTTAATCTTGGCCCCCACCTTGGGTATTGGCGCCGAGTTTAGCAGGGCCTCGGTGTAGGGATGGGCCGGCGGGCGGTCGAAGTCGGCCCGGCTCATCGTCTCGACCAGCCGACCCAGATACATCACCGCCACCCGATCCGAGACGTGCCGGACCACGGCCAGATCGTGGGCGATGAACAGATAGGTCAGCTCGTATTTGGTCTGCAGATCGCTCAAGAGATTGAGGACCTGGGCCTGAATGGAGACGTCCAGGGCGCTGACCGGCTCGTCGGCCACCACCAGCTCCGGCTTGAGGGCCAGCGCCCGGGCGATGCAGATCCGCTGGCGCTGCCCGCCCGAGAACTCATGGGGATAGCGTCCGGTGTGCTCGGGCCGGAGCCCGACCTCGTCCATGAGTCGGGCCACCATCTCCCGGCGTTTCCGGCGCCGGCCCATCCGGTGAATCTTGAGCGGTTCTTCCAGGATCGACCCGACGCTCTGCCGGGGGTTGAGGGAGGAGAAGGGGTCCTGAAAGATGATCTGCATTCGACGCCGCAGCCGCCTCATGGCCCGGGGACCGAGACCGGACACGTCCTCCCCGTCGAAATAGACCCGCCCGGCCGTGGTCCTCTCCAGACCCAGCACCAGCCGGGCCAGGGTCGATTTGCCGCAGCCCGATTCACCCACCAGCCCCAGCGTCTCGCCCCGGCGAACCCCCAGCGACACGCCGTCCACGGCCCTGAGCCAGGCCGTTGGCCCGAACATCCCCGCCCGGACCCGGTACTGCCGGGCCACGGCCTCGAGGCTGACCAATGCGGCTGCGTTCGTCTCAGGCATACTTGAAACACCGCACATCGTGGCCCGGGCCCACCGAGTAGGCCTCCGGGGCGCTGCGATAACACCGCGGGAAAACGTCGGGACAACGGTCCTGGAAGGTGCAGCCCAGGGGCAAATCCAGCAGGCTGGGCACGATGCCCTTGATCGTCTTCAGCCGGCCCCTACCCGGACCGGGCAGCGACTCCAGGAGGCCGACGGTGTAAGGGTGACGGGGCGCCTCGAAGAGCTGCGTCGTCGTGCCCGTCTCGACCAGTTGGCCGGTGTACATCACCCCCACCCGGTCGGCCATCTCGGCCACGACGCCCAGGTTGTGGGTGATGAGCAGGATCGTCGCCCCCAGCCGATTCTGCAGGTCGCGCAACAGGTCCAGGATCTGGGCCTGGATGGTCACGTCCAGGGCCGTGGTCGGCTCGTCGGCGATCATCAGGTCCGGCTGGCCGAGCAGGGCCATGGCGATCATCACCCGCTGGCGCATCCCGCCGCTCAGTTGATGGGGATACTGCCTCATTCGCCGCCGGGCGTCGGTGATGCCCACCAGGTCGAGCATCTCGGCCGACCGGCACCGGGCCTCTCGCCGGCGGACGGACTCGTGGACCCGGGCCGCCTCGACGAGCTGGTTGCCGATGGTGAACACCGGGTTGAGCGAGGTCATGGGCTCCTGAAAGATCATCGACATCCGCCGGCCGCGCATCCGCCGGAGTTCCCGGGCCGAAATCCGGAGCAGGTCGCGTCCGTCGAACCGGATGCTCCCGGAGTCGATCCGCCCCGGCGGCGAGGGCACCAGGCCCATGATGGACAGGGCGGTCACGCTCTTGCCGCAGCCCGACTCGCCCACCAGGGCGAAGGTCTCGCCCCGGTCCACGCTCAGGCTGACCCCCTTGACCGCCCAGGCCACGCCGGCCTCGGTCTGAAAGGCGGTCCTCAGGTCATCGATCTCGAGCAGCGGCTCGGCCAATGGGCTCCTCGTCAGGTCGGGTCGATGGGGGACGGCCCGGGGAGGCGGGTCAGGTCTTGGACTGGGCCCCCGTGCCGCCGACCACCAGGTCCGGGATCCGGAGCGTGGGCTGGGCGTCGGCCACGGGCGAGCCCTGACCGTCCTTGCCGCAGGTGCCGATGGCGAAGCCCAGGTCACGGCCGAGACGGTCGATGGACATAAGCACCAGCGGTCCGTTGCCGGCCAGGGTCGCGCCGCGCACCGGCCGGCCCTGGGCCCCGTTCTCGATCAGGTACCCCTCGGCCACCTCGAACACGAAGTCGCCGTTGACCGTGTTCACCTGGCCGCCGCCCATCTTCTTGACCAGGAGGCCCTCGGGGGTGTTCTTGAGAATCGACTCCGGATCGTCCTCGCCCGGGGCGATGAGGGTGTTGGTCATCCGGCAGATGGGCACGTGTCGGTAGGACTCCCGGCGGCCGTTGCCGGTGAGCGCATACCCATACCGCAGGCCGGACATCCGGTCGACCATGTAGCTCTCGAGGACGCCTTGGTCCACCAGCACGGTCCGCTGGGCCGGCACGCCCTCGTCGTCAAAACTGAACGATCCCCGCCGGTGCGGCAGGGTGGCGTCGTCCACGACCGTGATCAGCGGCGAGGCCACCCGGCGGCCCAGGCGGTCGGTGTAGACCGACAGGCCCTCCCCGGCCAAGTCGGCCTCGAGGCCGTGTCCCACCGCCTCGTGGATCATGGTCCCCCCGGCGCTGGACCAGAGCACCACCGGCATCCGGCCCGACGGCGCCGGGTCGGCCCCGAGCATCATCACCGCCCGGCGGGCGGCCTTGAGGGCCAGCTCCGTCGGGGACTCGTGACCGAAGACCTCGAAGCCCTCGAATCCGCCGCCGATCTCCTGAGCGGTCTGGATCACCCCCCGATCCTCGGCCACCACCTGGACCGCCAGCAGGATCCCGTACCGGACGTCGCTGACATGCACGCCGTCCGAATTGACGATCAGCACCTCCTGGACCCGGTCGCCGTAGGTGACCCTCACCTGGCGGACGCGGGGATCGTGCCCCTTGGCGGCCGCCGCGGCCTCCTTGACCACGTCCACCTTGCGGGCGGTCTCGACCCCGTCCGGGTCCAGCTCGATCTCGAAGCCGCGGCCCGTTTGGGGCTTGCCCATCCTGACCGGCGGCCGCCCCTGCCCCGATCCGGCCTGGGCCACGTCCCGGGCCAGGCGCAGGGCCATGTCCCCGGAAAATTCGTTGCCGTAGGCCAGGTTGGAGCGGTGGTCATGGAGCAGCCGGACGCCTAACCCCTGATCCCGGCCGCCGAGGACCTTCTCGATCCGGCCCTCCTCGCCGACCACGGCCATGGTCCGAACCCGTTCGACGAAGACCTCGGCCAGGTCGCCCCCGTCGGTCAGCGCCGTCTCCAGCACGGCCCCAAAGTCGGCCTCGAACATCCTCGCTCCCTAAACGGCCGGCCGCCTCAGGCGGCCGACACGTCACCGAGGGTCAGCAGCTTTTCCTCGAACGAATCCACGATTTGGCCCAGATCATCGACGGTCATCGCCAGGGTGCTCCAGGCGGTCGGGTCCAGGGCCGGCACCCACTTATCGCCGCCGAAGCCGTACCCCCGTCCCCGGACCAGGATGTTGGCCAGGTGGACCACCGAGGCGGACGGCAGGCCGTCCTTGGCCCGGTCGGGCTGGTGGTGAAAGCGGATGGGCAGAATCAGCTTTTCCGGCAGCCGCCACGACTCGCCCAGCCACTGGCCCACGTCGGCGTGGGTGAAGCCCAGGACTTCCTGCTCGGCCTCGAACATGGACAGGCCCCGGGAGTCGACCAGGGCGGCGATCTCGTCGTAATCGGCCGGCATCTTGGCGCTGATGACCACCTTGCCCAGGTCGTGGATCAGGCCCGACAGCGACAGCTCCTCGGGTTCTTCCAGCTTGAGGTAATCGGCGATGGACCGGGCGGCCAGGGCGCTGCCCAGCGAGTGCTCCCACAGACCGGCCACTTTTTCCTGGATCATGTCGAAGACGCTGCTCGACAGGATCAGACCCTTGACCACGTCGAAGCCCAGGAGCACCAGGGCCTGACCCACGGAGCTGACCTCCCGGGCGAACCCGAAAAAGGCCGAGTTGGCCATCCGCAGCAGTTTGGCCGACAACACCTGGTCCTGGGAGATCATCCGGCCGACGTCCTCGGCCGAGTGGTGCCGGGACTCGACCATCCGGCTGACCTTCTCGAGCATGCCCGGCAGGGTCGGCAGGTTCTTGATGAGCTGAACCTTCTTCTTGGCGGCCTGCTTTTCCATCAGTGGTAGGTTTCTTGTATCTTGCGTGAGAACATCT
>JAHJDS010000292.1 GCA_018812395.1 Pseudomonadota bacterium | reverse complement strand
GGCCGGCGCGGCCGGTTTCCGGGCCGGCTTGGCGGTCGGCTTCGCCGCCGGCGGCTGGGCGCCGGTCGGAGTCGAGGGCGTCAGCTTGGGTGCGGTCTTGGGGTCGAAGAATCGACCGGTCTTTTTGAATTGCCAGCTCAGGGACAGGACCAGGGCCCGGTTGTAATAGGCCCAGGCCAACCGCGAGGAGGGGTCCGCCTGGACGGCCTTTTGGAAGAACTGACGGGCCTGGTCGAACTGATAACGGGCCAGGGCGTCCCGGCCGTAACGAATCATCAGGGCGCACAGGGCCTTACGTTTTTTGACGTCCGGGGGACAAACGACGAACTGGTCGGCTGCGGCCAGGCCGGCGGCCACGAAACCCAACGTCAGGACGATCAGGATCACCCACGTCCATTTTTTCATGCGGCACACCTCCTGCTCTTGGGGCTGTATATACAAGCCCACAAGGCAATTGTCAAGACCGCTGCCGCCTCGCCGGCCCCGGGTCCGACCTTGTCCGCCGGACCGGCTCCCGGAGGCTCGGTGGTCATTTGTCGGCGAGTTAGGCCGATCTCCGCCCACGGCCGACGGCCACCAGTTTGAAGATGAGCGTCGCCGCCACCTGGGGAATCACCACCAACCCGGCGGCGATCAGGACCACCTCGGTCCGCACGAACAGGATCCGGTCCGTGGACAGGAAGATCGCCCCCAGCGAGGTCGGAATGACGTACAACAGTGGCGCCAGGGAGATCAAAAAAACGGGCGTCACCTGATCCAGAAGACCCAGCCGGACCACCAGGCGGTAGGACACGAACCACCACAACACCAGCGCCACCAGCCAGCCGGCGGCGCTCAGGCCGAAGCGTTTGAAATTCAGGCGCACCGGCAACAGGTTTCGGGGCACGAAATAGAACCGCGGAAAACCGGAGTTGTACCCCGAGTGGTTGCGGACTTCGAGGCCGGTCACGGTGATAGTGTACACGTCCCGGTTGGTCAGGCACAACCGGGACCCGGTGACCGGGACCGGGCCGGGCATGAAGAAATGGTGGCCGTGAAGCCAGTACAGGTCCTGGCCGCCCAGCCGGACGCCGAGACTGGTCGAGCCACCGTCGTGGAAGACCTCGAGAATCAACCCCTTCCGGCCGTGGATGGTCCCCGAGACGCAGACCTCCCGGCCCGGGGGGAAACCTTCGAGGCAAAAGGTCTTGACCGGGACCACGTCGCTGACGCAGACCCGCCCCCCCGGCCGGAGGATGACCGGCCAGGATTGGACCCTGGGCTCGACGATTTTCTGGGGGGTGTGTTTGATCCGGTCGTACTGGGTTGTGGTCAGGCAGTCGTACCACGCGGCCAGGGCCAGCGACATCAAGACCAGGGTGACGACTCTGAACGGACTCCGGATCACCAAGGACACCTCGAAAGTTCGTCGTGGTCGGCTCCCCCTGCCGCCACCCCCGGATTCAGCCCTCCCACCCTTCCTGGCCGATCAGGGCCACGAAGCGGCAGCCGCCGAAGTCGTCCTCGTCCAGGCCATTGGGGGTCCGGATGTAGCGCTTGAGGCGCTGGACGCCCCGGTCTCCCACGGGGATGACCAACCGGCCGCCGACGGCCAGTTGCTCGACCAGGGCGTCCTGGACGCGGGGCGAGGCGGCGGTGACGATGATGGCGTCATAGGGGGCGTGCTCGGGCCAGCCCAACGTGCCGTCGCCCGTCTGAAGCGACACGTTGAACAGCTTCAACTCGTCCAGGATCCGGCGGGCCCGAATCTTCAATTCCGGCAGGCGCTCGATGGAATAGACGTGCTCGCACAGATCGGCCAGGATGGCCGTCTGATAGCCCGACCCGGTGCCGATTTCCAGGATGATGTCCTCGGGCTTGGGCTTGAGTTCCTGGGTCATCAGGGCGACGATGTACGGCTGGGAGATGGTCTGTCCCAGGCCGATGGGCAAGGGATTGTCGTCGTAGGCCTGGCCGTGCAGGGCCTCGTCCACGAACTTGTGCCGGGGCAACCGGCTCATCACCTCGAGGACCCTGAGATCGGTGATGCCCCGGGGGACGAGCTGGGTGTCGATCATTTTATTTCGGGCCAGGGCGTAGTCCACGCTGATTTCCGTTTTTTGTGGCCGCAATTTGGGCCAAAGTCGTCCGGCGGTCAAGGCTGTCCTTTTGACACCCCTGGCGGCGTCTTGTAAAATGTACTTCCGGTTTACGCCCATTTATCGGGCGGCTGGAGCTTGACCGGGCCGCTCGGGCCCTCGGGCAGGTCGATGATCCGGCGGCGCTCGAGTTCCCGCAGCGCCCGGCGCAGCGACTCCGGCGAACCGGTCCAGATATTGTCCGCCTGATCGAGGGTCGGCGCGTCTTGGCCGCCGCTCAAGGTGTCCAGGACGATGTAGGCCGAGGTGGCCTCCACGGACAGTTTTTGGTCAAAGATGCGTTGGTCCACGACGGCTCCAGCCTAACATACCTCAGGAGCAAGGGGAAGACGGATGACGGGGGCGGTATACTTTCCAGGCGTTTACGTGTCAACGGCCAGGGCCGCGGGGCTGCAGTTCCCGTTCGGGCCGCCCCGGGTGTTCACGGGTCTTTGGCCTGACGAGGCCACCGCGGCGGCGGCCGAGGACGGCTTGATTCAGACCGTGCCCTGGACCGACGAGCCGGGACCTGACTTCCAGCGCCGCCTGGCCGCCGCCAAGGCCTGGGTGGCCGGCCTGATCGAGCGCGGCGACCTCGAGACGGTTAAACACCCGGCCCCGCCCCAGCCCGAACGGGAGACGACCCGCTCGATCCTGGCCGATCTCAAGGATTACCCGAAAAGCCCGGTGCGCGCCACGCCGAGCGGACCGATCGTCCCCCCGGAGCTGACCGATCCCGGGGCGGTGCTCTACCTGGCCGCCGAACTGGAGCGGGACTGGACCGAGGTTCAGGCCGGCCTGGCCGGGGCCGAGGCCCGGGGTCGGGACATGCTCGAGGCCGCCCTGGGCGAGACCGGCCTGGCCGAGTCCCCCGGACCGGCGGCCGCCGTCCCCGGCCCCACCAGGTTCACCCCGTCCGAGGGCCTGGCCGTGTTGTGGCTGGCCGCCTGGCGGCGGCTGTGGGACGAGGCGGGTGACTGGCGGGCGCCGTTTGTGACCGACGTCCCCGGCCTGGCCGATCTTCTCGCCTCCCGGGTGATCGAGGTCCTGTTCACCTCGCCCTTCGAGGTGGTCATGCCCCCCGGCCTGGGACCCCGGCCCAAACGCTGGTTCACGGTCGACATTCCCGACCTGTCCGGATTGGACCAAGCCGGATTGAGTCGGTTTCTGACGGACACCACCGCGCCCCGGGCCACCCTGGCCCAAGGCCTCGAAGAGTTGATGGCCCGGGCGGCCGCGGAGCGCTGGTCCATCGAACTCCAATCAGAGGGCACGGCCCGGGCGGCCGAACCGGCCGAGGGGCTGGTTTCGGCCGGCCGGCCGCTCTGGCCCGGGCCGGCGCCCATGGCCCTGGTCCATCTGGACGCCTTTGTCTTCCCCGGCCTGGGCGTGCGGGACGTTTTCCTGACCGCCGTGGGCCGGCCGCCGGACGATCTGCCCGACCCGGCCGACTGGCCCGACGCCTGGCCCGCCGGGGCGGGGGTCTTGTTCGCCTTGAGATACCCAGGTTAGGGCAACCGCCTTCATCACTCCCGGGAGATTTGGTGGAACCCGAAGAAAAGGTCAGTCGGAACGGTCAACCCCCCCCGGGCGCGCCCGACGAACGCACGGAACGCGGGGAATTGGTGGCCAAGGAACTGATCTGCCTCGGGGCGTTGTCCGTGGCCTTACTGGTGGCGGCCCTGATCCTGCCGGCCGCCTTGGGCCCGCCACCGGACGCGGCCGGCGGCCCGGACCGGATCGAGGCCCCCTGGCTCTTCGCCGGCGTCCAGTATTTGATGCGCTTTGTCCCGGCCTGGCTGGGCGGGCTGGTGATCCCGGCCGTGGCCCTGCTGTTCGTCGCGGCCCTGCCCTGGCTGGCCCGGTTCGTCCCCCGGTACGTCTACCTGCCCGTCTTTGGCGGGCTCCTGGTCGCCGGCGCGGTCTTGACGGCCCTCGGCCTGAGCCACTGAAGCCATTCGACGCCCCGCAACTCTTCCAGCCGAAAACGCTGATAGTCCAGGCTATACCGGAGCAGGCCTCCCAATTCCGCGGCGCTCAGGAACCTGGCCCTTGGCCGGGTGGTCACTTGAAGCGGCCGACCCCTCAGATCGACCACCCGGGGATATTCCGGGGCGCCCGGCAGGCCGTCTTTGGCCGGAAAGGTCAGCGGGCCGGACAGCCTGATTTTGCCCGAGTTTTTCGTCAGGTAGCGCAGCAGCCGCCGATTGCCCAGGCCCAGGGCCCGGGGATTGCCATGGCAGGCGTCGCACCCGACCGTCGCCCGACGGATGGTGTGCGGGGTGTAGGGGTTCATGGCCCAGCCGCGGCGGCCGGCGGCGGTCCGGGGGATTCGCGAATCGAGCCTGACGCGGCGTTTTTTGTCCACCCGGGTGACCACGTATTGATATTGGGGCCGGAGACACGACATCTGATGGCGCCGGTTCACGCCCAGGATCCGGCCTTCCCAGCGGCGGTAGGAGAAACCCTGATACCAGATCCCGGGCGACGATTTGCCGGTCAGCCAGTCCCGGGCCCGGGGCGGCGTCCATCGGGCCTTGGGCCTGGCCAGGTTTCGCCTCAGGATAGACTGGACCTGTGGATCGTCTTGGTCCCGGGTGGCCGCCCAGTTCAGGTAATTGGCGTAATCCTCCCGAAAGAGGTGAAACCCGAAGTCCTGGGCGGTCCAGGCGGCGTGGCAGGCCGAGCAGGTCATCCGGGTCAAATGCCCGGGGACGCGGTGGTTGACTATCCGCGACAGACTGGCCTGTATCTGAGGAATGACGTGGCGCGAGCCGGTGACCCGGGAGGTCAGGACGTATTGCCCCCTGAAAAACTTGACATGACTCAACAGATGCCCGCCCGAGGTGACCACCACCCGGTCGCCGGATTTCAGACCGATCTTCGGGTTGATCTCGGCCCGGCGAAGGGCCGTCCGGTGTTGCGGGCCGATGGTCATTGTCCGGGGCGGACGTCCGGGGAGGCCGTGGCAGTCAAAGCACCGCACCCGGACCTGATCCGTGGCCCGGGTATGCCGCCGACCGTGGCCCATCAGCTCCTCGGCCGGGTGACAATCGATGCAGTGGAGGCCCCGAACGTGGTGCACGTCGGACGTCAAACGTCGGTAATCCTGGCCGTGTAGTTTGTTACTCCCCGGACTCCCAGGTTTCAAAAATCTATACGCCGCATGAAAATCCCGGGGAAAGAGCCCGACGTAATCGGCCCCGATGCGGGGGCCGTTGTGGCAGTGGAGGCAGGTCCGGGTCGGAATGGCGGTGGTGAACCGGTGCCGTCGGGGCAGGCCGGGGCCTGGCATGTTTTTCAGGACCTTGTCCGGGCCGCGGTAGCGGCCGTCGTCGCCGTAAGTCACGTGGCAGGCGGCGCAGCCCAGTCCCCGGAAGTCGCCCCGCCGCTTCGCGCCGGTGGTGTGCAAATGACAGCGCAGGCACCGCCGCCGCAGCAGGTCGTCCACCAAATGTTTTTTACCCAGAGGCAGCGTCTTCAAGCCATCCACGGCCTTGGTGGCGTAGATCGGATTCAGGTCTGGTTGCGCCCCCCACAGAAACCGGGTTGGGGCGATGATCCCAACGGCGGTGGCCATCAGGCTGCGGGGCACGCTTCGGACCTGGGCCGGGTGGCATTGGCCGCATTTTTGAGGAGCCACGTTCAGGCCGGCCGGTCGCCTGAGGAGCCCCTTGTGGGCCGCCGGCTTGGTCTTGGCCGCCGGATCGCCGTTGTGGCAGCGCTCACAGGGGAAGCGGTGGTACGGCCCCATGGACGAGAAGCCGATGTGACATTTCCGGCACCCGGTGGCGTCCTGGCCGCGGGAGTGAACTGACTGGGCCAATGTCAATGCCGCGACCACCACCCCGGCCAGTCCGATCAGGACCGCGCCACCTGCCAATTGCCTTTTCCAGCCTCTGGAAGACATTCAAACCCGTTGAAGACGAATTGGGTTAAGCCTCTTGATTTCCGAGGTCCGAGACCTTCGGCTTTTTTCCCGGGCTCTCCAAAAAAGCCCGGGGGAAAAAAGTGAGGCCGAAGGCCTCATCTCGGACCTCGAAAACCAAGAGGCCGCCGGCCCCACGACTTTTGGATCAGCTGCCGGTGTTTCTCCGTGCCGGCCAGGTCCAGGCTCTTCGGCCAATTCTTATAAATGGGATCATCATACCGATCATGGCATGGCAGGCATGACCCTACTCGCAGCATCCGCCTAAGCTCCGCCGCGTTTAAGGGCCTGGCCCGGGGGTGGGTAGTGCCCATCAGGGTGCGGCCGGTGGCCGTAACCAGACTCTCCCAGGCGAAGCCCAGCGGGTTGCCGCTCTTCCCCGGATCGACCAGGGGCAAGAACCTGTTTTCGGACCATCTTCTCCCCAAGGACAAAAAACCCTGGCCGAGCCCCAGGGCCTTGGGCGAGAGGTGACACCCGGCGCAGGAGCGGACGCTGGTACTGGTGGTATGCGGGTTGATCGGGGTCGAGACCGCGCCGTTGCGAAAAACCGGGCCTCGGAACAGGTGATGCCTCCTGATGGGCCGGCCCCGGGCGTCCAGGTGGGTGAACAGCACCTGGCAGCCGGGCATGAACGGCGAGACCTTGCCCCGGGCGTTGCGCCCCAGGGGCGGGTCGCGGAAGCGGTAGTAGTCCCGCACCTCTGACCACCGGCCGTCGTAACGCCGGCCGGTCATCGAGTCCGGCATTTTTTGTCCTTGCCGCCGGACGGGGTGGCACCCGTAGCACTGGGCCGCCCACCGGGCGTGGCAAGCGAAGCACTCGAGGTTGTCCTCGGCGTGGCCGCGAATGGCGTGCAGCCCGCGCTTACCGGTGATGACCGTCACCGGGTGGACCTTGCCCGTGACCTTGGAGACGAGGACGATCTTTTTCCCCCGCTGGAACACGTTGCTGAGGGGCTTGCCACCGTTATCGAGGACGGGCCGGTCCCCGGGCTCGAGTTTCATACTTTTCAGACTCGACACCTTCCAGCGAAATTCTCTGTCCTCTGCCACGCCCAACCGGGGCCTTAGCTGGTAACCGCCGTGGCAGGTCTGGCACCTGATCTTGACCGCCCGGCGCATCCGGCCGTAGATGCGGCCGTCGCCCATCAGGTCTTCCGAGGTGTGGCAGTCGATGCAGTGCATCCCTTGTTGGTGATGGACGTCCGGGGCCAGGTTCAGATAGTAGCGCCCGTCGGAGAGCCGCTGAAAGTTCATGGTGCCTCGCTGAAAAGGCGTGCCGTAGCCGTCGGCGTCGAACCGGCCCATGTAGGCCAACCCGATCCGTCCCGAGCGGTTGTGGCAGCGCAGGCACTGGGTCGAGGGCACGGCCGTGGTCAGGCGGTGCATGGCGCCGTGGCCCTGGGTCCGGCGGTCAATCATCGGGTCATGGCCGTGATAGCGGTTGTCTTTGGCCCGCAGGACGTGGCAGGCGGCGCACCCGGCGGCGTGGGCCGAGGGGCCCGTTCGCCGCTCGTTGTTCAGGTGACACCGGGCGCAGAACTTGCGCCACTGGTCGTCGGCTACTCGCCCGGACACGGTCAGTTGACGCCCCCCCTTGTCAACCAATCTCAATCGGCCCCTGTGTCGTGGCAGCCCCCTTGCAGAATATACAGGGATTGTCGCTAAAAAACCGTACGTGTGGGCCGGCCGCCGGTCGTCCGGGGTCGGATCGGCCACGCCCACCGAGGCGTATCTGGCCCGGGCGTCCGGTTGCGCCCCCCAGGAAAGGCGCAGGCCAAGGATCACCCCGGCCATGGTCGCCATCAGCGAGCGACGCGAGCGATCGACCACGTTCTGATAGGCGTGTTTGCGGCCTCTGTGACAGCCGGTCCGGCCGCAGGTCAGGTTGATGACCCGGAAGTCCGACGGATTTCGCCCGCCGAGCAGACCCTGGTGAGCCCGTTCCGGGGTCAGGCCCAGCCGGTTGCCGCCGTGGCAGATGACGCAGCCAAAGGCCTCGACGGGATGGGCGTCGCTGATCTGCTCGAGGCCGTAGTGGCAGGTCAGACACCGCTCGGGCTTGTTGGTCAGGGGGGGGACGATCTGGCGAATCC
>JAHJDS010000291.1 GCA_018812395.1 Pseudomonadota bacterium | reverse complement strand
TCCAGGGACTAGGGCGGGTCCCGCTGGCAACCTCAAATGTCCAGCCGGGTATGTTTTTATATTTTACCCGATTTTACGAGCACAGAACAGGGGGCCAGCCGTAATGGACATCGTGAGCGTAGCTGTCGAGGGCCCTGGGTAACGTGACCCCAGACGACGTCTACTTCGGAGCGAGGGAATCGGTCCTTGAGCGCCGGGGCAGGCTGAAGCAGCGAACACTGGCCAGGCGCAGGTGGTACAATGCTAACCGCTCACGACCAGAGGGGACCAGAACTCTAACTAAAAAAACAGCTCCAAAACTGCCAAACTCGTTGATGACATACAACTCGGACAAGGAACTGGCCGCGGCGTGCGTGGTGCGCGTCAATATCGAATCCGTGACGGGCAAACAGGGTTAAAAACCGGATATCTGGTTCAGTTCGACCGCCGGGGCATGGTCTCCTTGACCATCATCCCGGCCACCAGGGCACCGACCACGAACACCAGGCCGAACTTGAAGGCGGCCGAATAGGCCTCGACGCCGTAGACGCCACCGGTCAGGCCGAAGGTGTCCAGATACCAGCCCATCAGGGGCTGCCCCACCGCCCCCCCGGCAAAGGGAAACACATTCACCAGACCCGTGGCCGTGCCCGAGATCTCCACGGGAAACAATTCCTTGATCGTGGTGTAACCGACCACGATTATCCCGGAGACCAAAAAGCTGTAAATAAAACACCACGCGTAGAGCAGGGCCAGCGGGAAATCGGCCGTGAAAAAGGCCAGGAACACGAACAGGACTATCGACCCGATCAAGTTGAATATCAACAGCCGCTTCCTGGACCTGAATACCTTGTCCGACAGCCAGCTCATAACCGGCGCGCCGAAGATCATACCCACCGACATCATCGACAACACCGCCCCCGCCTGGGGCTTGGTCATTCCGTACACGTGCATCAAAAAAGGCCCGCCCCACAGGCCGACAAAGGTGAGCGACGCCACCGAACCAAGGAAAAAGCAAATCGCCATCGGCCAGAACCGGGCCGTCTTCAGAACCAAACCCATGCCCCGCAACAGTCCGATGGCCTCCACCACGGGCTCCGGATTCGAAGCGGCCGGCAAAGGACGATACCCCTTGTCCCGGGGCGTGTCCCTGACCCAAATCCACACCGCCAAGGCGATCAGCATCGTCACCCCGCCGATGACCATCATGCTGCCCCGCCAGCCGACCCCCTCGCTCAGCCAGGCCAGAGGCGTGGCCGCCATGTAGCCCCCTAAGCCACCCAACGAAATAAACACGCCCGTCATGCGGCTGAACTTGTCCGGCTCGAACCAGTTGGTCAAAATCTTCATCGTCGGCACGAAGACCATGGCCACGCCCAAGCCCACAACCACCCGAGCGAAAATGGCCATACCCGCACTGCCGGCCAGACCCAATCCCACCGAGCCGATGGCCGCCATAATAAAAAAAATGGTCACCGAACGGCGCGGACCCCAGGAGTCCGACAAAAGACCGGCCGGAATCTGCATCAAGGCATAGGGGTAAAAATAGGCCGAGGCCAACAGGCCCATCAGGGCGCCGCCGGCCTTCAAATCCCGCATCATGTCCACCGCCACCACGGCCGGACACAGCCGGTGAAAATTCACCAATATATAGGCCGTTCCCAAAATGCCGAAGACGATGTAGCGATATTTCAACAATCCCATCCCGGTCCGTTTATCCGACATGATTTATCCATCACTAATTTGAAGACGTTTGCGGAAGCTAGTAAGTAACACAATCCGGGCCGTTATACAAACCGGAATCATGCCGCCGTCGCCGCGACACAGCCCCCGGACCCCGCACCGTGATGATCGCCCCGGTCTTGATGCCCGTCGTGGTCCGATCGTCCCGGTCGGTCCGACCTGAAAGATGCTCGGTCATGACGCGGAGGGTCAGGGTGCTTGTCCGATGGGGGCACGGTCTCCTCGAGGTTCCTGGTCGACTCGATCGGAAAACGTCCTCAATCGGTGAGGTCTTTTTTCATGCTCTGGAATTCTTCCTTGGTTATCTCGCCTTTGGCGTAGCGCTCCTTTAAAATGTCCATGTTTCCCCGCCGGGGGCCGGACGGGCCGCTGCTTGAGCCGGGCCCACGGGCCGAGCGGACCAGCCAGGTGATCAGGGCCACGATCCCGACGGCGACCAGGACCCAAATAATCCACCCTCCGAAACCGCCGCCCCAGCCCATCATCCCGCCCGGGTGCCAGGAGCCCCCTTGTTGGGGCCCGGGTTGGGCCAGGGCGATGATGGGGGTGGCGCTCCACGTCACCACGGCCAACCCGAATATCAAAGTCAACAACCTGATCGACATGTCTTGCTTCCTTTCAGGAGTTCGTTGGCGGCGCAAGTCAGGCGATCGCAACGGCGATGCCCGGGATTCTACGCAAGGGATTTAATGGCCTGTTCCAGTTTGCCGGACACCTCCTCGGCCAGACGACGAAGCTCCGGGTTGGCAATCACCTCCAAGGCGGTAATCGGGTTGATGGCGGCGACATAGGCCTTTTGGTCGTCGGTTTGATAGACGATCACGTTACAAGGCAGCAGCAGGCCTACGTCCAGTTCGGCCTGCAAAGATCGATAGGCATAGGATGGATTACAGGCCCCCAGGATGACGTATGGCCTGAAATCACGGTCGAGCTTCTTTTTCAAGGTGGCCTTGACGTCGATCTCGGTCAGCCCCCCGAAACCCTGTTCGCTCAGGGCGGCCTTGGTTCGGGCCACCGCGTCGTCATAGGTGGTGTCCAAAACGGTGCTAAAGGCGTATGGCTTTACTTTTTCCAAGTGTGCTCTCCGAGAACTTGCGCGGGTCCTTTGGTGCTTAAGGTCGGCGAAGGCCGGATCAACCCCGGCTGGTGACCTACTCTTATTTAATTTACCACGCCTTGGGTTAGTACCCAATTATTTGTAAAGGTCGCCCCGAAATTGGTCCGGTCGGCCGATGGAGATATGGTCGCCCTCCCTTGATTCCCGCTCGCTTGTGAGAAATCAAGATATTGGTCCACTCGATTGACGACCGACCTTTTTCATGGCTGAAATCAAGGCCGGGCCTGGCAAGCCGACCATATCTTCACAGAATGAGGCCGGCCCGAGAGTCTGGTCCTGAGAGATATATATCGACTTTTAGGTTTGCTTTACATTGTCCACATATCTGAGGGCTCTAGTGAAAAGTTAAGGGGAAAATATGATGGGTTACGGACTTTTTTACTTCCGGCTACTCCGCGATCCACCCTGGATCGCGGAGTAGGGAATGTTGATCATCGGGCGGCCGGCGTCAAGATATTATTTGTTCAATATCAATCTGTTTTCGCCCCGCGTGTCGTGTCGCTCGGAAAGCCCTGGTCGCCGGACCGGCCGGTTTCAGGCTCGCCCGATGATCTGGCCCACGGTCAGTCACAGATCCGGTAGGTTCGCCAGCAGGTCGCCGCGACCGGAACCATGTTGCATTGACGAACCTGCCAGCACTTGCGGGTGGTGTAGCACTGTCGGCCCTGGGGAAGCAGCTTACACTCTTGCCAGGGAATGCACTTCTGCACCATCCGGCAGCGTTGCTGGTATTGGGTGCAGGGATAGGTTTTCCGAACCAGACGACAAGCGGCCATCTGAATCGGCCGGGGCGTGGTGATGCTCCCTGGCTCCGGTCGAGGGGTGGACTGGGTCGATCCGGCGGTGGGCGTCACCGCGACCGCCAGACACATCAAAACGGTTAGCCCCGCGGCAATGGTCTTGGACATGGATGTCTCCTTTAGTACCAATCGTGAAAACGACGGTCTTCGCCCGTCGAGACAAGGTGGGATTATCTCCCCTTTTGTTCAAGAGGATGGATCCCGGAATTAGGCCGCGTCGCCGCGGCACAGCTCGGTTGCCTCTCTTGACAGCCCGATCTCAGGTCCTTTAAGGAAAAGGCTTGCTCGGCCACTGTGATACATCCCCCGCTGGTCAAGATTCCGGCCCAGTGACCCACAACGCTCCAGGTTTTTCCGACAAGAGCGGATACCACCCTTTTTTTACCTCGCCGCCGTGTCCGCCTTTCCGGCCTGGCCAGCCGGGCACGGCCTCCATTTGACGCTCATAGTGACCTCCTAGCGGGAGTGACCGACGTGTCTCACTCGCGGCGCTTGAGAAAGTCGATGACGGGCATCATGCGGGCCTTTCTTTGCTCAACCGACCCCTCCGGGGCACCATATAGATATTCATCCTCGGCCGCCTTGGCCGGAGTCTGATCGGTCCGGTTGCGAACGTCCACCCGGGCGCCCCGGGCCACCAGGAGCTTGACCACCGGCAGGGTGCTGTGCCTGGCCGCGGCGTGAAGGGCGGTGTTGCCCAATTCATCCCGGGCGTTGGGGTCGGCCCCCCGGTCGAGCAGCATCCGGACGATCTTAAGATTGCCGTACCGGGCGGCGAAGATGAGAATGGTCATGTTGTGTTCCCGGGTCCTCTGTTTGGCCAGAGCGGGATTTGCGGCCAGCATGGTCCGGACCCGGTCCATGTCCTTTTTTTCCACGGCCTCAAAGATGGTGGGGACGGGGCGGGGTAAATCCGGCCGGTAAACAAAACGACGACTCATGAAAGCCGAGGCCATACCCTGTGCAAACCAGTCAAGCGGGTCACAACCATAAAAACCGCCGGTCCCGAAGGTCACAAGCAGGACCAGGACGCACGTCCAGTTGTGTTTTCTATTCATGGTTACGTACTCCTGGTCGGTTTCTTGTCCGGTAATCGTTTCCCCCGGCCGAAATGAAGCCTGACCGCCAGAACTATCCCCATTCACGCGGCCGGTTTCATCACCCGCCCCATGAACAGGATCGTTCCGGTCCGGGTGTCCATCAACAGGAACAAGAAGGGCCGGTCGGCCCGGAACTCCGGCCGCGGCCCGCCCGATTTCGCGACGATGACCACGGCCGTGGCCGCGGCGGCCTCGGTGCCGGCCTCGTTGACCTCGATGAAGGCCTTGTGGTAAACGCCGTCGATCCACACGCGGTCTGCCCTGGTGAGGCGGGAAAAGTCGGCCTTGTCGCTGTCAAAGGCGTCCTTGACCCCCAGGGCCTTGAGGAGACCATTGATTTTGATGGTCGGGGTGGTGATCTTGAACCGCGGTAAAAAGACCTTGGTCACCACCCCGGGGCGCACCGACGACAGCCACTTTTTCAGGTTGGCCGGGGTGAGGGAGCGTTCGAACTCGGCCAGGCCGTCCACCCGCTTGGGCAGAAGCACGAACATCGACAATGACCGGTCGGCGTAGGGCATCTCCAGGACCTGGAGGGAGCCGTGATCGGCGTAACCAAGCTGCTTAAGGCCCCCGCCGGCGGCCAGGGACATCATCTTCACCCGGACCTTCTTACCCGGGGCGATAGAGAAATCGGCGTCAACGGTCTTGGCCGGATCGAACTTGAGCCACCAGGCGCTCTTGAAATACACGGCGTTGGTCAACACCAACCTGACATTCCCCGTGATCGAATTCGGGGGCAACAGGTCCTTGATCTTGTCCTGGGTCTGGCGGGCCACCCAGGCGTTGATGTTGAGGCGGGACGGCTCCGGTTGATGTAAGAAATCCTGGGGGAACAGGGCCCGGCCGTAGTGGGCCTTGATGGTCTGGAAAAAGGATTTGAGGAAAGGATATCCCTTTAGGGGCCACAGGGCGTTGGCGGTCAGCAGCCTGGTGCTATTTTGACCGGTCCGGTCCAGGAGCCGGATCAACCGGCCCAAGCGGAGGTGCCAGTCGGCCTCGGAGCCGGTCAGGCCCAGGGCCGCCGCCAGTTGCCGCCTCGTCTCGTTGGCCGTACCGGCCAGGGTCATGGACAGGGCCACGGTGACACTGTAAGGCGAAAAC
>JAHJDS010000290.1 GCA_018812395.1 Pseudomonadota bacterium | reverse complement strand
TGATGGTCGACTTCCTGCCCAACAACCCGCCGCGCTGGCCCGAGACGGTCGAGGCATCAAGAAGCTGATCGAGGTCTACGCCGCCGACGCCGAGCGGTACGAGCGGATCGGCGAGTGGATCGACCGCATCGGCTGGGAGCGATTATTCGAGAAGACCGGCTTCACGTTCACCATGCACCACATCGACGACTACCGCCTGGCCATGACCACCTGGCGGACGACGACCCAGTTCAAGTTCTAGACCAGGTCGCGGGGGCGTCCCGAGGGGACGCCCCCCTTTCTTGGAAGCATCATCAGTGACTGGCGGGGGCCGGGGCGTACTGCTGCCGGCCCCCTTGTTTGGGGGGGCGTTCCGGAGCGTCCCCCGGTTTGATTGAGGACGAACCGAACCATGTCCGCGTCTCGGCCCCGGCTCCTGATCAGCGCCCTCAAGGGGGGGGCGGGCAAGACCAGTCTGTCGCTGGGCCTGAGCGCCGCCTGGCGGGCCGCCGGCCGGCGGGTCGCCCCCTTCAAGAAGGGTCCCGACTACATCGATCCGGGCTGGCTGTCCCTGGCCGCCGGCGCGTCCTGCCGCAACCTGGACCCCTACCTCATGACGCCCCGGACCATTCTTGACTCCTTCGGCGCCCACTCGGCCGAGGCCGACGTGGCCCTGGTCGAGGGCAATCGGGGGCTGTACGACGGCTTTGACGCCAAAGGCACCTATTCCTCGGCCGAACTGGCCAAGCTGCTGGGGTGCCCGGTGATCCTGGTGGTGGACTGCACCAAGGTCACCCGGACCGTGGGCGCCCTGGTGGTGGGTTGTCTCCAGTTCGACCCGGAGGTCAACTTCGGCGGGGTGGTGCTCAACCGGGTGGCCGGTTCCCGGCACCAGCGACTGATCGAACGAGTGATCCGGGACTACACCGACCTGCCCGTCCTGGGGGCCGTGCCCCGGCTGGCGGACGAACGGTTTCCCGAGCGCCACATGGGCCTCGTTCCCCCGGCCGAGCACGGCCGGGCCGAGGAGTCGCTGGCCGTGGTGACGGCCCTGGCCCGGGAGCACCTGGACCTCGAGGCCCTGTGGGCGGTGGCCCAATCGGCCCCGGACTGGAAGGCCCCCGCGCCGGGGAGCCTCTTCCCGGACGCCGAGGCCGGCCCCCCGGTCCGTCTGGGCGTGGTTCGGGACTCGGCCTTTTGGTTCTACTACCCCGAGAACCTCGAGGCCCTAAAAAATGCCGGGGCGGACCTGGTGTCGGTCTCGGCCCTTGGCGACGGACACCTGCCCGACCTGGACGGCCTGTACATCGGCGGCGGCTTTCCCGAGACCCACGCCCCCGAACTGGCCGCCAACGAGTCCTTTCGCGCCTCGGTGCTCGAGGCGGCCCGGGGGGGCCTCCCCGTCTGGGCCGAGTGCGGCGGGCTGATGTATCTGGCCCGGGAGTTGGTCGTCCACGGCCGGGCCTTCCCCATGGTCGGCCTGTTCGATCTGAGCCTGGTCATGGAGCAACGGCCCCAGGCCCACGGATATACCCGTCTGACGGCCGATGGCGCCAACCCGTATTTCCCGCCGGGCGCCACCCTGGCCGGACACGAGTTTCATTACAGCCGCCCGGCCGGACCCCCGGGCCGCCATGACCTGGCCTTTACCGTGGACCGCGGTTGCGGGGTGTGGTCGGGCCGGGACGGACTGGTCTCGGGCCGCACCCTGGCCACCTTCACCCACCTGCACGCCCTGGCCTCGCCGGAGTGGGCCCCGGCCTTGGTTCGACTGGCCCGGCAAGGGCGAGGTTGAGCCCGGGCAAGGAGATTGTACGCTCGGGCGCAAGCGGCCGCCGCCCCAAAGGCCCATAACCTATAAGTGATACTAACAATAGGAAAATCAGTCGTCATCTCCGGGCCGCGCCTCTTTTTTTTCCTTGACAATCCCCCCCATGAACGGTATAGGGTATCCACTTTCGCCCCCATTGTCCCCCTTGTCACGTGGGGGCATCTTCATTGTGGGGCAGGCCCTGAAGAGGGTGGGGCCGGCTCTTGTGGGGGCGGTGCCTGTGCCCTACGGGGCGCGCCGGTGGGGGCCGTCACCCGGCCTTGATTCCAGAAGTCCAAGACACCATAGCGTATCGGCAACCAGGACCGCTTCGATGACCCTGCGCGATCAGCTAACGCGAAAAAAGAAGGCTCTGGTCGAGGCCTGGATCGAGGCGGCGTTCAGCGCCTACCCGGCCGAGGCGCTCCAGTTTATGAAATCCAAGAAGGACCGGTTCCACAACCCGATCGGCCACACCCTGAGCCGGGAAATCGAGGTCCTGTTCGACGCCCTGCTGGAGGGCGCGACCGGCGAGGAGACGGCCGGTCCCCTGGACCGCATCCTTCGCCTGAGGGCCATTCAGGACTTTTCCGCCTCCCAGGCGGTGGGTTTCATCTTCACGCTGAAGTCCATCGTCCGGCGGGAGCTGGCCGGGGACCCGGCCGCCGGAGAGTTCGACCGGGAACTGCTCGACCTGGAGGTCGGCATCGACCGGTTGGGGCTCCTGGCCTTTGACGTCTACACCGCTCGCCGGCAAAAGATTCATGACATCCGGTGCGAGGAAATGAGGAGAAACCATTACTTGCTGCTGAAGCGGGCCGGGATGGTCCATGAGGTCGACTCTTCGCCGTAGCCGGTGGTAATTTGACCGCGGGTTTCTGGCAGCTTAACCCCAAGCAAGGTGTCAGTTTATGGGCGCGATGATTTTTTCGTTATTGGCGGTGGCCGTCTTGAGCGCCGCGGCCTGGGTGGGCGCGGACGTGATCAACCTCCGCCTGCTGATCGGTGTCATCTTCCCCTACGCCGGGTTCCTCATCTTTATCGTGGGGCTCGGTTGGAGGATCGTCGACTGGGCCCGGTCGCCGGTGCCCTTCCGCATTCCGACCACCTGCGGCCAGGGGGAGTCCCTGCCCTGGGTCAAGCAGAGCAAGCTCGACAACCCGTCGACCCTGGGGGGCGTCATCGGCCGGATGGCCCTGGAGGTGTTGCTCTTCCGGTCCCTGTTCCGTAACATCAAGCTGGACTACCGCGACGGACGGGCCCGCTACGGGTCGGCCAAGTGGCTGTGGCTGTTCGCGCTGTTGTTCCACTGGGCCTTCCTGGTGGTCCTGCTCCGGCACCTGCGCTTCTTCACGGAACCGATTCCCTTTTTCGTCACCTGGCTGGAAAACCTGGACGGCTTCCTGGAGGTCGGGGCCCCGGTCCTGATCGGCACCGATCTGCTGCCCTACGTCGGGCTGCCGGGCCTGATGATCAGCGGCGTAGTGCTGCTGGTGGCGGTGACGCTGCTGTTCGTGCGGCGGGTGGTCATCCCCCAACTGCGGTACATCTCGCTGGCGGCCGACTACTTCCCGCTGTTTTTGATCGCGTCCGTCGCCCTGAGCGGCATCCTGATGCGCTACTACATCAAGGTGGACGTGACCCAGGTCAAGACCCTGGTCATGAGCCTGGTGGCCTTCCAGCCCAACACCGCCGTGCTGGGGAACATCGGGTTCATGTTCTACATCCACATCTTCCTGGTGACGGTGCTGTTCGCCTATTTCCCCTTCAGCAAGCTGGTCCACCTGGGCGGGGTGTTCATGAGCCCGACCCGGAACCTGGCCAACAACAACCGGCGGGTGAGGCACGTCAACCCCTGGAGCTACCCGGTCAAGGTCCACACCTACGCCGAATACGAGGACGACTTCCGGGAGCAGATGGTCGAGGCCGGCCTTCCGGTCGAAAAACAGCCCGACCCCAAGCCGGCGGAGTAAGAGACGCGGGCGCCCTTAGAGAAGGAATAACACTATGGCAGATCCGACTCCCACTGTTGACGAGCTGGTGAGGGTAGACCACGAGCCGCCTCGCAGGCACTGGATGGACGTCAAGGCCGATATCAGGCCGGGCATGTACTGTCACCCGGCCAAGCTGTCCTCCCTCGAGGGCGTAGGCCTGCACAACGCCCACGAATGGAGGCCCCGGGATGACGACTGGAGCCTGCCCGAGGGCTGGAAAAAGACCGTTATCGACGGCATCCGGGAACGCCTGGGTAAATTCCGCACGTTCAAGGTGTTCATGGACATCTGCGTCCGCTGCGGCGCCTGCGCCGACAAGTGCCACTTCTACATCGGCTCGGGCGACCCCAAGAACATGCCGGTCCTGCGGGCCGAACTGCTCCGGAGCATCTACCGCGGCGAGATCAAGACGGCCGGCAAGATTTTGGGCCGACTGGCCGGCGGCCGCAAGCTGACCCCGGAAGTGATCAAGGAGTGGTGGTACTACTTCTTCCAGTGCACCGAGTGCCGGCGGTGCAGCGTTTTTTGTCCGTACGGCATCGACACCGCCGAGGTGACGATCATCGGCCGGGAACTCCTCAATCTCCTCGGCCTGAACATCGACTGGATCGCCAGCCCGGTCAACAACTGCTTCCGCACCGGCAACCACCTCGGCCTGCAACCCCACACCTTCAAGGAAAACGCCGAGTACCTCCTCGACGACATCGAGGAGTACGTCGGCGTCAAGATCGAGGCCTCCTTCAACCGCAAGGGGGCCGAGATCCTGTTCGTCACCCCCTCGGGCGACATCTTCGCCGAGCCGGGCATCTTCACCTTCATGGGTTATTTGATGCTCTTCGACCACATCGGCCTGGACTACACCTGGTCGACCTACGCCTCCGAGGGCGGCAACTTCGGGTTCTTCACCTCCATGGAGATGGCCAAGCGTCTCAACGCCAAGATGTACGCCGAGGCCAAGCGCCTGGGGGTCAAGTGGATTCTGGGCGGCGAGTGCGGCCACATGTGGCGGGTCGTCCACCAGTACATGGACACCTTCAACGGTCCGGCCGACTTCCTGGAAGTCCCCAAGAGCCCGATCACCGGGACCGTGTTCGAGAACGCCCGCTCGACCAAGATGGTCCACATCATGGAGTTCGTGGCCGACCTGATCCGGCACGACAAGCTGAAGCTCGACCCCAGCCGCAACGACCATCTCCGGGTCACCTACCACGATTCCTGCAACACCTCCCGGGGCATGGGCTTTCTCGAGGAGCCGCGCTACGTGATTCAGAGCGTGTGCAACAACTTCTTCGAGATGCCCGACAGCACCATCCGGGAGAACACGTTCTGCTGCGGCTCGGGCAGCGGCCTGAACGCCAGCGAGGACATGGAACTCCGGCTGCGGGGCGGCATGCCGCGGGCCAACGCGGTCCAGTACGTCCACGAGAAGTACGGCGTGAACATGCTGTCGTGCATCTGCGCCATCGACCGGGCCGCCCTGCCGACCCTGACCGAGTACTACGCTCCGGAAGTGAATGTCTGCGGCGTGAGCGAGCTGGTGGCCAACGCCCTGATCATGGAGGGCGAGGGTCCCCGTGAATTAAACCTCCGGGGCGAGGAGATACCCGGCCGGGCGCCCGCCGAGGAGGAAGAAGGCCAGGCCGAAGCCGGTGAGGCCGGAGCCGGTGAGGAGGATGAGGCGTGAAACTGTACGATGCCAAAGTAGTTATCCCTGCCTTGTTGGTCTTCCTGGCCGTGGCCGCCTTTCCCTTCTGGTTCGCCGGGGGCAATCCGGCGAAGATGAAGGACCCCGAGAAGCCCAAGGCCAAGCTGGTCCAAAAGGTCAGGGCGGACAAGAAGGTGGCCTGCATCGAAGCCACGGCCTGGATGAGGGCCAACCACATGCAACTGCTCAACGACTGGCGGAACCTGGTGGTCCGGAGCTCCAAACGGATCTACGTCGCCAGTGACGGCGCCTCATACCTGATGAGCCTGTCCAACAACTGCCTGCGGTGCCACACCAGCAAGAAGGATTTCTGCGATCGGTGCCACAACTACGCGGGGGTGGCGCCCTTCTGCTGGAATTGCCACGTCGAGCCGAAGGGGGCCAAGTGATGGGAGTTAACAGGCGAGATTTCCTGAAACTGGCCGGTCTGTCCGCGGCCGCCGGCGCCGGCTTCGAGCTGCTCCGACCCGGTCAGGCCGTGGCCCAAAAGTATCTCAGCAGCCAGCCCGACTTGGCCAAGAAGCGCTGGGCCATGGTCATCGACATGAAGAAGTTCTGGGCCAAGCCGGACCGGTTGGAGGCGGCCGTCCACGCCTGCCACCAGGCCCACAACGTGCCTCACGTCGTGGACAAGAACAAAAAGCCCGACCACAAGCACGAGATCAAGTGGATCTGGACCGACACCTTTCCCCACGTCTTCCCATCCCAGGTCCACGACCAGCTGGTCAAGTTCAAGAAGATGCCCTTCATCGCCATGTGCAACCACTGCGACAACCCGCCCTGCGTTCGGGTCTGTCCCACCCGGGCCACCTTCCGCCGGGAGGACGGCGTGGTGATGATGGACTTCCATCGCTGCATCGGGTGCCGCTTCTGCATGGCCGGGTGTCCCTACGGCAGCCGGAGCTTCAACTGGCAGGATCCGCGGAAGTTCCTGAACCTGAAGAAACTGCCCCCGACCAATTTCCCGACCCGGGAGAAGGGCGTGGTGGAGAAGTGCAACGGCTGCGCCGAGCGGCTGGCCGAGGGCAAGCCGCCGTACTGCGCCGAGGCCTCGAAGGGGGCCATGACCTTCGGAAACATGAACGATCCGGGTTCCGGGGTCCGGCGGCTTCTGGCCAAGCGTTACTCGCTCCGGCGCAAGCCCGGCCTGGGCACCATGCCCCACGTTTTCTATCTGGTGTAGAGGTAATCATGCTCGAGAAGGCTTTTAAAGGAAGTCCCAGATACTACGGGCTGGTCGGCGTCCTGCTGGTCCTGGTGGGCATCGGTTTCGCCTTTTTCCTGTACCAGCTTCGTGAGGGCCTGGTCGTCACCGGGATGACCCGCGACGTCTCCTGGGGATTCTACATCGCCCAGTTGACCTTCCTGGTCGGCGTGGCCGCTTCCGCGGTGATGCTGGTCCTGCCCTATTACCTGCACAACTACAAGGCCTTCGGCCGGATCGCCATCCTGGGCGAGTTCCTGGCCGTGTCCTCGGTGATGATGTGCCTGCTCTTCGTCCTGGTCGACCTGGGGCGGTTGGACCGGATGCTCAACCTGATGCTCTATCCCTCGCCCAAATCGGTCCTCTTTTGGGACGCGACCGTCTTGACCGGGTATCTGCTGCTCAACATCGTCATCGGCTGGGCCCTGACCGGGTGGGAGCGACGGGGCGTCAAGCCGTCCAAATGGATCAAGCCTCTGATCTATTTGTCCATCCCCTGGGCGGTGTCGATCCACACCGTGACGGCCTTTTTGTACGCCGGCCTGCCGGGCCGGGGCTACTGGCTGACGGCCATCATGGCGCCGAGGTTTTTGTCCTCGGCCTTTTCCGCCGGTCCGGCCCTCCTGATTCTGCTGGCCCTGCTGCTTCGGCGGATGACCAAGTTCGACGCCGGCAAGGAGGCCATCCAGACCCTGGGGAAGATCGTCACCTACTGCATCATCCTCAACGTCTTCTTCTTCACCCTGGAGCTGTTCACCGTCTTCTACAGCCAGATCCCCGAGCACATGCACCACTTCGAGTACCTGTTCTTCGGCAGTCACGGCAAGGGGGCCTACATCGTCTGGATGTGGGTGTCCTACGTGTTGCAGGTCGGGGCGATCATCGTCCTCATCCCGCCGCGGTTCAGGCGTAACGAGCGAATCTTGGCCGTGGCCTGCGGCATGGTCTTCATCGGGACCTGGATCGACAAGGGCATGGGCATGATCTCCGGCGGTTTCGTGCCCAACCCGCTGATGCACGTCTCCGAGTACATCCCGACCATCCCCGAGCTGATGATCAGCCTCGGCGTCTACGCCCTCGGGTTCCTGGTGCTGACCATCCTCTACAAGGTGGCCGTGGGGGTCAAGGAGGAGATCAAGGCCTGACCCGCCCGGGCGGCGGGGGCGTGGCCACGGCCCGCCGGCCGCCTCGAAACATAGTCCGTTCCACGGGCCCCCCGTCGGGGGGCCCTTTTTTTGTGGAGATTGATCCGGGGGGGGCTCGGCGACGGGCCGGCTGGTCCAAGGCCGGTCGAGGCCTCTCGCTGGGGCAGGGAAGAGGGGCGTTGGCGAGGAATGATGATCTTGGCGGCTCCCGCCGGAATGGTCCACCCGAGACGCGAGGCGAAATCCCTCTAAGGAACAGGCCTCGAGGCCGGAGCTTTCCGGGGCTGACCACGACCTCTTTTACCGGTCGCCCATCGCCGCGAGCCGCCCGCGGCCCCAGGGCGCCTCGGACCTTTGGCTGAACCACGGGCCGCCAAACCGGGCCGGTCGTATTGGAGAGAGACGGCTCGCCCCCCAAAAAAAGCCGGCCCCTGACGGGGCCGGCCGGCGTGCTGTTATTTCAGGCCCGCTACTTGGGATGGCATTGCTTGCACTTGGTGGGCCCCTTCTTCAACTTCTTGTGGCAGCCCTTGCAGTTCTTATGGAAGACCTTGAACGCGGTATGCCCGCCGCCCTTGGCCTTGCTCGCCTCCGCCTTTTTCAGGTGGCAGGTGAAGCACTTCTGGATCTGGCCCTTGCCCTTCCAGGTGTGGTGACATT
Source organism: Pseudomonadota bacterium (assembly GCA_018812395.1). Classification (GTDB taxonomy): domain Bacteria; phylum Desulfobacterota; class Desulfarculia; order Desulfarculales; family JAHJDS01; genus JAHJDS01. The sequence continues at coordinate 7,326 of JAHJDS010000290.1, read as the reverse complement.
CCTGGCACTTCTTGACGCCGTACTTGGTGGTGTGCAGTTTGTGGTTGAAAGGCAGGAAGATCTTCTTGGCCTTCCACGGCGGCTTGAATTTGATGACGTCGGCCACTTTGCCGCCGGGCGTGGAGGTCACGCCGGCCACGGCCACGGTGCCCATCACGAAGGCGGCGATCACGAAGAAAACGATCAGCGTCCGTTTCATCTTGCTACTCCCTCCCAGTGAGCCTTTTATATCGGGTGTGTAGCTCCCCTTTTAAACCAGGTCCTTGGCGGGTGTCAAGTAATAACTGTCACAAGTCCGGACCAAATCCGGTCGATTTTGAGTCTGGGACTAAAATGCGCGGTCGCTCGCAAACTGATAGATATTTTATCAAATAAGGTGATGGGGGCGGGGCCGTCCGGGCCCGGCCCGTCAATCGTCCCCGCGCTTGAGGTCGTCCCAAAGACGATTCATCTCCTGGGCCGTGGCCTGTTCCGGGCGGAGGCCTTGGTCCTCGAGGCGCCGCTCCACGGCCTCGAAGCGCTTCTGGAACTTGTCGCCGGCCCGGTGCAGGACTTCCTCGGCGTTTTGTCCCAAATGACGAAGCAGATTGACCAGGGCGAACAGGAGGTCGCCCAGCTCGCCGACGACTTGTTCCGGCCGGGATCGTTCCTGGGCGGCCCTGATTTCGCCCAGTTCCTCGCGGACCTTGTCCCAGACCTCGGCCGGTCCCGGCCAGTCGAAGCCGACCCTGGCCGCCCGGGACGAGAGACGGTGGGCCCGGGCCAGGGCGGGCATGCCCCGGGGCACGCCGTCCAGGAGGCCGAGGCGACCGTCTTCGTCGGCCTTGATCTCCTCCCAGCGCCCCACGACCTGATCGGCGCCCTCGACCCGGGCCGCGCCAAAGACGTGCGGGTGGCGGCGAATCATTTTCTCGGCCGCTTTTCGAGCCACGTCGCCCAGGTCGAACTCGCCCCGCTCCTGGTAGAGCCGGGCCAGGAACACGATCAGGAAGAGCAGGTCGCCCAGTTCCTCCCGGACGGCGTCCGGCTCTCCGGCCGACACGGCCTCGGCGACCTCGTAGGCCTCGTCCACCAGATACGGCCCCATGGTCTCCGGGGTCTGTTCGGCGTCCCAGGGGCAGCCGTGGAGCCCCCTGAGGGCGGCCATGATCGCCTCCAGGCGGCAAATCGGGTCGCCGGGGGGAGGGTCGCTGGCTGGGGGCGGGGAGGTCAATTATTCGGTGACCAGGTATAGGTCCCTGAGGCGCCCGAGGAGGACGACGGTTTGGTCGGGGGGGGCGCTCCGGCGTCGTTCGAACCGGAGGAATCCGATCCTGACGATCCCTTGAAGATGGAGCGGAACATCTTTCCGAAGGCGTCGACCACGTTTTTGATTCCCCCGCCGCGCTTATACACCTTGCCCACGGCGTCGGTCCGGCCGAAGGCCCCGGCGATCTGGCGGTGGGTGGTGGTGATGGATTGGGCCCAGGTCGCGGGCAGGAGGTCGTAGACCCGGACGACCACCGAGCGGACGTGAGGCGCCAGTTTGGAGTTTCTGACCAGGGAGTGCTCGGATGAAAAGAACAAGGTGAACACGAAGACCAGCACCAGGCCCAGCACGAAACCCTTGACCACGGCGAACAGCCCGCCGGACAGGCGGTCCCACCGCCGGAGATCGATCCGGGCCAGGAGGCGGCTCAGGATCCAGGCAGTCGTGACGCAGGCGATGAATCCCAACAGGAAGAGGACGCCGAAGGCGACCACGGACCAGTACTCGAAGGAGCCGACGCCCTCCCGAAGAATTTGGGCCAGGTCCTTGGACCACCAGTTGGCGGCCAGGAAACCGACCACCAGACCGGCCAGTCCGCCCACCTGGCGGATGAGGCCACGGACAAAGCCCATGATGATGATGATGAGCCAGAGGGCCAGGAAGCCGAGCACCAGCCAGTCGAGGAAATTGAAGCCGCTCATGGGCCCTAGTTTGAAGTTTGGTCATGGCGTTGTCAAGTTTTTGCATGGACCGTCAAGACTTGCCAGGCCCCCGGGGTTATGGTAAATATGGTACTTCGATTGTGGTTTTGTGCCACGAGGGGCGGGGGTGCCCGTTCACCAAGAAGAAATGAGCCTGGCCACAACGGCCGGGACCGACGTCCACGACCTGACGCCCGAGGTGCGCCGGGTGGTCGCCCGCTCGGGAGTGAGCCGGGGACAGGTCCTGGTCTTCGTGCCGGGCTCGACCGGCGCGCTGACGACCATCGAGTACGAATCGGGCGTGATCCAGGACCTGATTCGGGCCGTCGATCGTCTCGTGCCCGGGGACATGCATTACGATCACGACGCCCGGTGGGGTGACGGCAACGGTTACGCCCACGTTCGGGCGGCGTTATTCAAACCCTCCCTGATCCTGCCGGTCCACGGCGGCGAGGTGGTGCTGGGCGTCTGGCAGCAGGTGGTGCTGCTGGATTTCGACAACCGGCCCCGCGACCGCCGGGTCCTGGTCCAGGTCATGGGGGAGTGAGGCGTTAGTGTCAGAACCCTCAGTTTCCTCTCCAGGCGACGATCTGGTTCGCCTTGACTTCGACGACAACGACCTGGCGGGGCGTCTGTTCGGACCGGACCAGGCCCACTTGCGGGTCCTGTCCGACCTGGCGGGCGTTCGCGTCGGCGCCCGGGGCGGGGCCGTGACCCTCAAGGGGGACAAGCCCGACGTGGAGCTGTGCCGGTCCATCCTGGACCAATTGTACGGCCTGCTCCGGGAAGGCTATCCCCTGTTCGAGGCCGACGTCGAGCACGCCGCCCGGATCCTGGCCGCCGATCCTTCGGCCCGGCTCAAGGACGTCTTCCTGGACACGGTCTTCGTCTCGGCCCGCAAGCGGGTCATCACCCCCAAGACGCTCAACCAGAAGCAGTACATCGAGGCCATCAGGCGCTTTGATCTCGTCTTCGGCATCGGCCCGGCCGGGACGGGCAAGACGTATCTGGCCATGGCCATGGCCGTGGCCGCGCTGACCCGGGAAGAGGTCAGGCGGATCATCCTCACCCGCCCGGCCGTGGAGGCCGGCGAGCGGCTGGGCTTTTTGCCCGGGGACCTCTACGACAAGGTCAACCCTTATCTCCGGCCGCTGCACGACGCTTTGCACGACCTGATGGACTTCGAGCAGGCCCGGCGCCTGGTCGGCCAGGGGGTGATCGAGGTGGCGCCGCTGGCCTTCATGCGGGGCCGGACCCTGAACGACAGCTTCGTTATCCTGGACGAGGCCCAGAACACCACGTCCGAACAGATGAAGATGTTCCTGACCAGGCTGGGTTTTTCGTCCAAGGCGGTCATCACCGGCGACGTGACCCAGATCGACCTGCCGGCCAACCAGATCTCGGGCCTGGTCGAGGCCCGGCGGATCCTGAGTCCGATCCCGGACATCGGCTTCGTGTCCTTCGATCACCGGGACGTCATCCGCCACCGCTTGGTCCGGGAGATCATCCAGGCCTACGACCGTCACGACGCGGCCAAGTCCGAGGCGGCCACGGGGAGGCCCTCGTGAGCGGCGGGACGAAAAAGACTCCCCCCTGGCTGAATTCCATCCTGCCCCGGGCCAGGGAGACGGCCAAACGGGTCGACAAGGCCAAAAACCGATTGCCGGTGATCCAGCGGCTGCCTTTGCGGCGGATCGCCCTGGTCGGCGCCCTGGTGGTGGTCCTGACGGTGCTGCTGTGGCCGGACTTGCCCTTTGTCCGGCACGAGTACAAGATCGGCGAGACGGCCGGCCGGGACATCCTGGCCGATCGCAATTACCGCATCGTCGACACCGCGGCCACGGCCGAACTCAGGCGCCGAGCGGCCGGCCGGGCCAGGGAGGTCTTCGACTTCGACGAGACGGCCGTCAGGCGTCTGTCCGAGGGGCTGGCGAACAGTCTGGCGCCGCTGGCGGCCTTCTTCAGCCGGGCCCGGCTGGCCTACGAGGCCCGGCTGCGTTCGGCGGTGGAGGCCAAGCTGGCCGTCCGGGACCGGCTGCGGGAACTGGCCACCGGCGGCCCGGCCGACACGGCCGGCTGGCCGATCGACCTGCTGGGTTTGCCCGGGCCGCTCATCGCCGCCCAACTGGCCGTCCTGGGCCTGCCTCCGCTCCGCCTGCCGGTCAGCGGCCCGGACCTGCTCAAATGGATCCTGTCCCAGCCCCGACTCAAGAAGAAGCTGGTCAAGCTGGAGAGTCGTTTCGAGCACAATCTGGTGCGCGGCCTGGTCGTCGATCTGCCGCCCCAGATGCGGCGGGGTCTCCGGCGGGCGGGTTACGGGCCGACGGTTCAGCGGGCGGTGGCCCGGGTCTTGGCGGCCGAGATGTCCCGGGGCGTGGTCGGTCACGCCTCGATCCTGTCCCGGGAGCGGACCAAGGGGCTGATCCTGCGCAACATCCCCTCCCGCCGCGAACGGGTCGTCAAGGACGTCTTCACCCTGATCGATCTCCGCCAGGCCTACCGGCGCATCAGCGCCCGGTACCGCGTCCTGGTGGACCGATTCCCGCCCGGGACGGCCCAAGCGGTGGTCTTTCTGGCCCGGACCCTGCTCCGGCCCAACGTGACCATCAACACCGCCGAGACGGTGGACCGGCGGGCTCGGGCCATGAAGGCGGTCAAGCCCAAGATCATGAAGATCTTTCGAGGCGACGTCATCGTCAGTCGGGGCGAGCGGATCACGGCGGCCGACCGGGTCAAGCTTCAGGCCCTGCGCGAGGCCAACCCCCTGGGCAAGACCGTCTTTGTCACCCTGTGGCTGGTGGTCCTGCTGCTGGCCCTGCTGCACACCACCTACCGGGTCGGGGCGCGGCACTTCGGCTCGGCCAGCTTGCGGCTGCAGGACATGACGCTCCTGGTGGTCAGTCTGGTCCTGGTGGCGATCATGGCCCGGGCCGGGGGATTCGTCGCCGCCGGTCTGCCCAAGGACCTCCTGCCCATCAACCCCCTCTCCTTCGTCTGGCTGGCCCCGGTGGCCTTCGGCGGCATCATGGTCAGCGTCTTCATGGGCGTCGGGGCGGCGGTCCTGTTCGCCTTGTGCGCGGCGGTGGTCGGGGCCTGGGTCATGCCCCAGCAGATCTACTACTTCTTGTTCGTCCTGGTCGGGTCCCTGGTCGGGGCCATGGCCGTGCATCAGGCCCAGGGCCGGACCAGGTTCATCCTGGCCGGGGCCTTTACCGGCGGCATGAATGTCCTGGTCGTGGCCGGGCAGTTGTTGATCCACGACTCGTTTTTCCATCTCCAGGGACTGATCGGCCTGGCCTTCGCCTTTTTGGGCGGCCTGCTCTCCGGGGTCCTGGCCGCCGGGCTGGTGCCCCTGGCCGAGATGCTGTTGGGTTACACCACCGACGTGAAACTGCTCGAGTTGGCCAGCCTGGACCGCCCGGCCCTCCGGGAGCTGATGGTCCAGGCCCCGGGGACGTACCACCACTCGATCGTGGTCGGCAACCTGGTTGAGGCGGCGGCCAAGGAGATCGGGGCCAATCCGCTTCTGGCCAAGGTGGCCGCCTACTACCACGATATCGGCAAGACCAGGAAGCCGCTCTATTTCGTCGAGAACCAGACCGACGCCGTCAATCGCCACGAGAAGCTGGCCCCGTCCATGAGCGCCCTGATCCTGATCAGCCACGTCAAGGACGGCGTGGACCTGGCTGGAAAAAACGGCCTGGGACGGGAGATCATCGACATCATCCGCCAGCATCACGGCACGTCGGTCATCAAGTACTTCTACCAGAAGGCCCTGGACCGCGTCGACAAGGACAAGGGACAGAAGCAGGAGGTCAACATCGAGAACTTCCGCTATCCCGGTCCCAAGCCCCAGACCAAGGAGGCCGGCCTGGTGATGCTGGCCGACGCGGTCGAGGCGGCCAGCAAGACCCTGGTCGACCCCACTCCCTCGCGGGTCCAGGGCATGGTCCAGAAGATCGTCAACACCATCTTCGGCGACGGGCAACTCGACGAGTGCGAGTTGACGCTCAAGGATCTGCACAAGATCGCCCGGAACTTCAACCAGGTGTTGGCCGGTCTGTTCCACCACCGGATCGAGTATCCCGAGACGGCGGACGTGGGGACCCCGGCCCGGCGCAAGACCAATGGAAATATCAATCAGCGACCGTCAAACGGCGGCCAGGATCAGCCATCCCGACCTGAGGCGGCGGACAAGCAGAATCTTAAGCGCCTTGGGATTGACTGACGGCGAGGTCTGCGTGTCCCTGGTCGACGAGGCCGAGATGGCCGACTTGAACCGGCGGTGGCGGGGGCGGGAGGGTCCGACCAACGTCCTGGCCTTCGCCATGGCCGAGGGGGACCCGGCGCCGGTCTGGCCGCCGGTGCTGGGCGACGTGGTCATCTGCGTGCCCACGGCCCGGGCCGAGGCCCGAGGGGCGGGGCTTGACCTGGACCGCCGCCTGACCGAGCTGTTAATTCACGGCCTGCTCCATCTGGCGGGCCACGATCACGAGACCGGGCCGCGGGCGGCGGCGGACATGGAGTCCGAAACGGCGGGGCTGCTGGCCCTGCTCGACCAGGCGGAAGGGGGGTAGACGGTGAGGCTGGCGGTGAACGTGGATCACGTGGCGACCATCCGCCAGGCCCGGGGGGGCGTCGAGCCCGACCCGGTCTGGGCGGCGGCCCTGGCCGAATTGGCCGGGGCCGAGGGGATCATCGTCCACTTGCGCGAGGACCGGCGCCACGTCCAGGACCGGGACGTACGCCTGCTGAGGCAGACGGTTCAGACCAAGCTCAACCTCGAGATGGCGGCCACCGACGAAATGATCGGCGTCGCCGCCGAGGTCAAACCCGATCTGTCCACCCTGGTGCCCGAGAAGCGCCAGGAGTTGACCACCGAGGGCGGCCTCGAGGTGGCCGGCAACCCGTCCGGGATCGGCTCGGCCGTGGAGCGGCTGCACGCCGCCGGGATCAAGGTCAGCCTGTTTATCGACCCCGAGCCCGACCAGGTCAGGGCCTCGCGAGAGATCGGGGCCGACGTCATCGAGATCCACACCGGCCGCTACGCCGACGCCGCCGGCCAGGGCGACCGGCGGGCCGAGTTCAAGCGCCTCGAGGCGGCCTTCGAACTGGGGCTGGACCTGGGGTTGTCGGTCAGCGCCGGGCACGGCCTCAACTACGTCAACGTCCAGCCGGTGGTCGCCCTGGGCCTGGTCAGCGAGTTCTCCATCGGTCACGCCATCATCTCCCGGGCGGTGCTGGTCGGCCTGGAGCGGGCCGTGGCCGAGATGGTCGTGCTGGTCAAGACCCCGGTGCCGGGCCTGCTGGAGGAGTGGCGTTGATCGTCGGCCTGGGCGTGGACCTCTGCCGCATCAGCCGCATCGAGGCGGTCAT
>JAHJDS010000289.1 GCA_018812395.1 Pseudomonadota bacterium | reverse complement strand
TGACCGGCCGGAAACTGACCCGAAAGCGGTTCGTCAAGGCCATGGAAAGGATCAAAAAGCTCGACACCGGGGTCGGCCCCAACATCACCTTCGGTCCCAAGCTGAGGGCCGGTGCCCATTCCGCCTTCGTCGTCAAGGCGGCCAAGGGCCGATTCCACAAAGTGACCGGTTGGCGGGAACCCCGCAACCGGCCGTAAGGCCCAGGGGGGCGGGTGACCGGCCAGGCGCCCGCCCCTACCGGAGAGCCGACGTAAGGGTCGGGCGCTCCGGGGCGCCGGGCGGCTCGGGGCCCCGACCGTCCTCACCCTGGCTCACCCCATCGGGGAGAGCCAGGGAAACCGCCGGCCCTCATCAGGGCGGACAAGACGATCATGACCGGCGAACGGGAAATGCCCTTGAACAAAAACGCCGGGGACGACGGGCCGGGGGTGAACGACCTGGACACCGTTCCCAAGCTGTTCTTCGATCGCGTCGCTCGATACGGGGATCGGGTCGCCCTCAGAAAAAAGCATTTGGGCCTCTGGAACAAGATCTCCTGGCGGGAGTACGGCCGGATGGTCAGTCGGGTCGGCCAGGGGCTGTTGGCCCTCGGCCTGGAGCCCGGCGACCGGGTGGCGATCATCGGGGACAGCCGACCGGAGTGGCTCTACGCCGATCTGGGCAACCTGTCGGTGAGGGGCGTATCAGTCGGCGTGTACACCACCAACTCGGCCCACGAGGTGCAGTACGTCCTGGCTCATTCGGGGGCCCGGTTCTTTTTCGTGGAGGATGAGGAGCAACTGGACAAGGTCCTTCAGACCAGGGATCAACTCCCGGATCTGGAGAAGGTCATCGTCATGGATATGACGGGGCTGAAGTCCTTCCTGGATTCGATGGTCATCAGCTTCGAGGAACTGCTTCGCCTTGGAAAAGATTTTGGTGACCGCCATCCCGACATCTTTGAACAGAGGTTGGCCCGGACCCGGTCCGACGACGTCGCCACCTTTGTCTACACCTCCGGGACGACCGGTCCGCCCAAGGCCGCCCTGCTGTCGCACCAAAACGTCCTGAGCAACAGCCGGTCCTTTGCCCGGCACGTCCCCGCCTTTGACACCGACGTGGTCCTGTCCTATCTGCCCCTGTGCCATATCGGCGAGCGGACGATTTCGGTCTATCACGCCATCAACATGGGCTTCACCGTGTTCTTCGCCGAGAGCCCGGACACGGTGCCTGAAAATTTGCGGGAGATTTCTCCCACTTTCTTCTTCGGGGTCCCTCGGATCTGGGAAAAATTCCACTCGGCCATAAACATCGGCGTTCAAAACGCGTCTTGGTTCAAACGGCAAATCTACGGAATGGCGCTGGGCATCGGGCACAAGGCCGCCCGGAAGAGGCTTGATCGCCGGCGCCCGCCGCTTTGGCTGCGGGTATTGGACGGACTGGCCTCGGTGGTGGTCTTTCGGAAGATCAAGAAGCTGCTCGGCATCGATCGGGCCCGCTTCGCCCTTTCCGGGGCCGCGCCCATCAGCCCCGGCGTCCTGGAGTACTTCCACGCCATCGGCGTCAATATCCGGGAAAGCTACGGCCTGACCGAAAGCGCCGCCCTGATCAGCATGCACACCGGCGACGATATTCGACTGGGTACCTGCGGCCGGGCCTTGCCCGGCGTGGAGATCAAAATCGCCGATGACGGGGAGATCCTGGTCCGGGGAGACAACGTTTTTCAGGGGTATTACCGGGACGAGGTCAACACCCGGGCGACCCTGATCGACGGCTGGCTGAACACCGGCGATTCGGGAGAACTCGGCGCTGACGGACACCTGCGCATCACCGGCCGCAAAAAGGACGTGATCATCACCTCGGGCGGGAAGAACATAACGCCCCAGTACATCGAGAATCTGCTGAAATTCAGCCCGTACATCATTGACGCCGTGGTCATCGGAGACGGCCGGAAATACCTGACCGCGATCATCGTCGCCGAGGAGGAAAATCTCATCGAATACGCCCAGACCAACCGGATTCCCTTCACCACTTACCGCAGCCTGACCCAGACCAAGGAGATCATCCAGCTCATCGACGGCGAGGTGCAGAAGGTGAACCGGGAGCTCAGCCGGGTGGAGCAGGTCAAGAAATTCGCCCTCACCGACAAGGTGCTCGATCAGGAGGACGACGAGTTGACACCCACCTTGAAGGTCAAGAGGCAGAAGGTCATCGAGGCCTATAAAGATGTCATCGACGGCATGTACTGACAGGCCCGGCGGGGCCGACTCCACGAGGGGCGGATCATGATCGTTCAGCAGATCATCAGCGGTTTGGCCCTGGGCTGCGTCTACGGCCTGATCGCCCTCGGTTTCGTGCTGATCTTCAAGGCGACCGAGGTGATCAACTTCGCCCAGGGTGAGATGATGATGCTCGGCGCCTTTGTCGCTTTCACCCTGATGACCACCTTCAGGATGCCGTTCATCGTGGCCTTTCTGGTGACGCCCGTCATCTGCGGGGCGATGGGAATTTTACTGGAACGGACGTTCATTCGGCCCCTGGTCAAGGAGCCGGTGGTGTCGATCATGATGGTGACCATCGGCCTGTCCATCACCTTGCGGGCCGTGGCCGGGATGATCTGGTCCTACGACACCCTCCATTTCCCCCACGAGTTTCCGGAGAAGGCGGTCCATCTGGGCGGGACCACCGTGACCCCGTTTCATCTGTGGACCATCTCGTATCCGGTCGAAGCGGTCCATCTGGGCGGAATCACCATCACCCCGATCCATCTGTGGATCATCTCGATCACCGTCGCCTTGGTGGTTGTGCTCTATTTGTTCTTCAAGTTCACCACCGTGGGCATATCGCTTCAGGCCTCGGCCCAGAACCGGCTGGCCAGCATGCTGATGGGCATCAGCGTCAAGCGGGTTTACGCCATGACCTGGGCCCTGAGCGGCGTCATGGGCGCCGTGGCCGGGATGCTCATCGCCCCGATTTCATTTCTCAACTGCAACATGGGCTACCTGGGGCTGAAGGCGTTTCCGGCGGCGGTCATCGGCGGTTTCAACTCCATCCCGGGGGCGATCGTCGGCGGACTGATCATCGGCGTCACCGAAACCCTGGCCGGGACCTATCTCACCATCGGATTCAAGGACGTGGTGGCCTACGTGGTGATGCTGGCCGTGCTGATGATCAGGCCGGAAGGCATCTTCGGCACCCACGCCCAGAAGAAGGTTTAGGGCCGGTGGAACTCAGGGAAAGCTACGCCAAAGACGTCCGCATCTTCGACAAATTCTACAAGTGGGGCTGGCTGGGCCTGCT
>JAHJDS010000288.1 GCA_018812395.1 Pseudomonadota bacterium | reverse complement strand
GTGCGGCGGAACGCCTTTGGTCAGGACCCGCCGGGACCCCCTGGCCCCGGCGGGTTCGCTCGACGGGTGACTAGACCTTCCAGCCCTTGATCCAGTCCTCGGTGGAAATACCGGCCGGGGCGTTGACCTCCTGGGCCGAGAAGATTTCCATCCGGTTGGGATCGAGGATGGGGAAGGGGTAGCCGCCGACCTTCTTGGAGATGCCCACCAGGCAGGCCTCCCGGGCGTTGTGGTCCGCGTCCATGCTCAGGTAGCCCGAGGGAGTCTCGATGCTCAGCCCGCTCATGGCCTTGGCCACCTCGTCCTTGTTCGGCCAGCCGCCCACCAGGGAGTGCGCCTTCTCCACGGCCGCCTTGTACAACGCGATGGCCTGGAAGGCGTGGTAGCTGGGGTAGGTGGGGTATTTTTTGTAACGCTTGTAGTACTCGGCCACGAACCACTTGTTCAGCGGCCACTTGTCGTGCTGGGGATAGAGGAAGTAGTGGGTCCCGGCGCAGCAGATGAACTGCCCCTCGGGGAAGCCGGCGCCGATCTCCTGGGGATAGGGCTCGCCGCGGCTCATGGCCAGCCGGGCCTTCTTGAAGAACCCCGCGCCCATGGCCTGCTTGATGAAGGTCACCGCGTCGCCGCCCCACAGCGAGCTGTGGACGATCTCGGCCCCCGAGCCCATCAGGGCGCTGACGTGGGCCGTGAAGTCGGTGGTGAAGATCTTGGGCCACAGCGTCTTGACCACCTTGACCTGGGGCATCAGCTTCTTCATGGCCAGTTCGAAGATCTTCCACGAATCGCGGCCCCAGGCGTAGTCCTGGTTGATGCCGGCGATTTTTTTGATGTTGGGGGCGTATTTCCTGATGGCCAACGCCAGGGCGATGTTGTCGATCCCCAGGTGGGCCGCGCTCCTGAAGCCCAGTTTATATTTTGGGTACTTGTAGGGCGAGCGCTTCTTCTCCATCAGGACGTGGGTCCCGCAGTCATAGGCCACCATCAACCCGCCCAGCTCGTCGCTCAGCGGCAGGACCGCCTTGCAGTCGCCGGACGAAATGTAGCCCAGGATGACGTCGACCTTGTCCTCCATGATCAGCTTCCGGGCCAGCTCGACCTGCTTCTTGGCCCCGCCGGCCTCGTCGAGGGGCATCAGCTTGATCTTGCGGCCCAGGATGCCGCCCTGCTTGTTGTAGACGTCGGCCATCATCTTGAAGGAGTTGTTGCCCGGAATGCCGAAGGGCCCGGCCGCCGCACCGGTCAGGAAGCTGATGGCGGCCATTTTGATGGGGGTCTTGGGAATCGGCCGTTTCTTCTTGGCCAGGGCTGGCGTGGACGGGGCCAGGGCCGCCATGGCGCCGGCCCCCAAGCCCGCGGCGCCGGCCGCCTTCAAGAACTCCCGTCGGTTGGTTTCCGTCCCGGTCTTCTTTGACATGGTTTCCTCCTTGTCGTTTTTATCGGGAATTGGCCGCCTCGAGCCGGGCCCGCCGCCGGGACGGGCCCGCTGGTCGCATCCGGGAAACGCCTTGGCCCACTTGCCCCGGGGCGAACGTCTCTCCGGGCGCCTCGGTCGGCTTGAAGTGATGGCCAGAATCCTTAGTAAAGAGCAATAGTCGTGCCATGGCCGCCGGGGCCGCCCGGCGCAACCACCTGAAAAATAGGGAAAAATAATCACAGGCCCCTGGGCGGACCGGCCCGTCCTTGCAGAGTTGCAAGGGCGGAGAGGCCTCTGGCCATAGCCCTCTGATCTGACTGACAAACTTCGATATTGCATTTGTGCAATGGAAGTGCAATAATGCAGACACGCCGCCTCGATCCAGGGCCGCGGACCAGACACATCCAAACCAATCACCGGCCGCCCGGGGCAGGCCACCCCTGGCCTCGCCAGCGCCGGCCCCGGCCCTCGCCGGCCAAGGCGGCCCAGACCGAGGTGGATTATGCCCGCCCCAGCCATGGCCCCGATCCCGGCCGACTTGAGGACCATCTTCGACGCCTCCCACAACGGTATCGTCATGATCGACGCCGGGGGTCGGATCCTGGTCTACAACCAGGCGGCCACCCGTCTGCTCCAGGACGGCGGCCCCGCGCCCGTGGGCCACGTCTTTGCCGAGGTTCACCCCGAGACCTGGCCCGACATGCAGGAGATCCTCAAAACAGGTCAGGCCCAGATCGGGAAGCAGATCGTCCTCAACCGGACGACGATCATCGCCAACCGGAATCCGATTCAAAACGGCGACGACGTCCTGGGCGTGATCAGCGTCTTTCAGGACATCAGCGAGTACGAGGCCATCATCTCCGAACTGCATGGCTACCGCCGGCTCCATCGGGAGATCGAGGCCGTGTTCGAGTCCTCGGCCGACGGGCTGTACGTCACCGACGGCCAGGCCAACACCCTCCGCGTCAACAGCGCCTACGAGCGGATCACCGGTCTGTCCCGGGTCGATCTGGTCGGCCGCAACATGAAGGACCTGGTTCGGGAGGGGGTGTTCGACGTCTCGGTCACCCTGGAGGTGCTGCGCCAGGGCGGGCCGCTGACGATCATGCAGAAAATCATGGACGGCAAACAGGTCCTGGTCACTGGCACGCCCATCTTTGACGAGGCCGGCGAGATCGTCCTGGTGGTGACCAGCGTCCGGGACATCACCGAACTCAACGAACTCAAGGCCCGCCTCGAGGAGGCCCGGCGGCTGAGTTCCCGCTATTACCAGACCCTCTTGGAGCAGGACAGCCTGGAGCACGTCTTCGACCGGATGGTGGTCAAGAGCACGGCCATG